>NZ_LWMT01000026.1 GCF_001639265.1 Methanobrevibacter filiformis | reverse complement strand
TATTTATTAATTATAACTATTTTAAACATTTATTTTTTATAAAAAATATGTATTAATGACTTACAAATATTTTAATTTATTTTAATTAGATATCTATTTTTACAAAAAATAATCATTGCACAGCCAAATAAAAAAAATAAAAAATAATATTCAATGAAAAACATAGACAACAAATAATTACAATCTAACCACAACTAACAAATTCGCATGTCCTCTATCAACTGAAAAAATAATTATTGCACAGCCAACATTATTTTAAAAAAGGAGTGTAATTAAATATGAATAATAAATTTCAAATAAATATTTTAACAAGTAAAAAATTAATCATTATTATGAGTTTATTCATAGTATTATTTTTTATTTCTTTGTCTTCTGTTAATGCTACTGTAGTTTATGGGAACACAACTACTGATTTAAACTATCAGGTTGGACAGGTTTTAGATCCTGGTTTTTCTGCAAATAACACCATTTATTTAGCTAATGGAACTTATTCTCAGTGGCAGAGACATTTTAATATTGGTATTAACAAGAGTGTTACTTTCATTGGATCAGGTAATACTATAATTCAGGGAAATCGTAATGATTGGTTATTTAATGTTCGATCAGGATATACTGTTTCTTTTATAAATATGACTTTTATTAGGGGAAATGGGACAAGTTTTAATTTCGGTGGAGCTATAAACAACCAAGGCGGAACTTTAACAGTTGAAAATTGTAAGTTCTTAGACAATGCAGGTCGAGAAGGTGGTGCAATAAGAAGTGATTCATCATCAACAGTTAAAATAATCAATTCAGAATTCATAAACAACACTGGACTTCGTGTGGGAGCTATTTATAATCTTGGTGATAATTTTGTAGTTAGTGGTAGTAATTTTGTTAATAATTCTGCTACTGGGGATGGTAGTGTTATTTATACTTCTAATTCATCTACTATTAATTATAATCGTTTTTATAATAATTCTGGTAATGGTCAGCTTTATGTGACTAATGGTACTGTTAATGCTAATTTTAATTGGTGGGGAAATAATAATGATCCTAATGGAACTTCGGTTATAGTAACTGGTGGTAATTTTATATTAAGTTATTATTATGTTTTAGAGCTTTCACTTAATAATACATTTTACACCAATACAAATGACACAAGAAATTACAGTAAAAATCAAAATGCTACTTTAACTTATAATTTAACACTTAATAATCCTACAACTAATAATCCAAGTTTACTTCCATATTTTGGAGTAAATGTAATAGTTAGAAACAGTACTAGTGTTATTAATAATAGTAATGGTGATATAAGAACGTTCATGTTCTCACAAGTTGTAATGTTAACTAATAATAATCCTCAATCTTCAATTAATGCTTTAGTGGATGGTGAGAATATTGTTCTTATTATTGAATCTGAAGCTAAAGTTAATCTCACTATTGTTAAGGTCGCAAATGTAACTAATATTTTGAATAATGGTACTATTGAATTTACAATAACTATAATAAATAATGGATATGATTTTGCATCTGGTGTTACTTTCACTGATTCACTTCCTGATAATTTTAAACTTTTGAATGTTAGTGGAGGATCATCATACAACAGTACAACAGGTATTTGGACTGTTGAAGATATTGGACCTGGAGTAGCTGTAACACTCAACATGACGGCTCAAGCTGTTAAATCAGGAACAATAAACAACACTGCAGGTAATGTAACAGCTATTGAAACACTTGTTAATCCAGATATAAACTCCACAGTAACAATCACTATCACACCAGCAGTAAATCTAAACATTACAAAGGTATCTAATGTAACTGGTCTTAACACCTCACACATTGGAGACTATGTAAAATATGTCATAACTGTTAAAAACAATGGTTTAGATAATGCAAGCAATGTACATGTATATGATATCTTAGATTCCAAATTAACCTACATTACATGCAACTCTTCAACTGGAACTTATAATAATGCCACAGGTTTATGGAATATTGGAACCTTACATGTTAATCAAACAGCTACATTAGAAATCGAAGTAATAATAGCTAATATTGGAACAATAGAAAATATTGCAAATATAACAGCAAATGAAATAATACTTGATGGAAGTAACACCAACACAAGCACAATAATTCATGTAGGTCCTTTAAACAGTACTTTGATTATTAATTCTATCCTGGATACTAAGGTGAATAGTAGTGTTAGTATTAATGGAACTTTATTAGATGAAAAAGGCGCTCCGATTAGTGGTGTTATTGTTAATTTAATTGTTAATGGTGTTGCTTATAATACTACTACTGATGCTAGTGGTAAGTGGAATATTGGTTATCTTGTAGGTTCAACTGGTGTTATTAATGTTGTTGCTGAGTTTGTTGGTAATACTAATCATGCTGCTGCTGTAAATAACACTAATTTTAATGGAATTTCTTTAAATAGTACATTAGTTATTAATCTTATTTCAGATACTAAGGTGAATAGTAGTGTTAGTATTAATGGTACTTTATTAGATGAGAATGGTGCTCCGATTAGTGGTGTTACTATTAATTTGGCTGTTAATAATGTTGCTTATAATGTTACTACTAACGCGAATGGTAATTGGAATATTAGTTATCTTGTAGGTTCAACTGGGCGTATTAATGTTGTTGCTGAGTTTGTTGGTAATGGTAATCATACTGGTGCTGCTAATGCAACTTATTTTGATGGTTTGGCTTTGAATAGTACTTTGGTTATTAATTCTGTTCCTGATACTAAGGTTAATAGTAGTGTTAGTATTAATGGTTCTTTGTTGGATGAGAATGGTGCTCCGATTAGTGGTGTTATTGTTAATTTAATTGTTAATGGTGTTGCTTATAATGCTACTACTGATAGTAGTGGTAATTGGAGTATTACTTATCTTATTAATTCAAACGAGTTAGTCAATGTTGTTGCTGAGTTTGTTGGTGATAATAATTATGCTGCTGCTGTTAATACAACTTATTTCAATGGAGTAGCTTTAAATAGTACATTAGTTATTAATCTTATTTCAGATACTAAGGTGAATAGTAGTGTTAGTATTAATGGTACCTTGTTTGGTGAGAATAATAGTGTGATTAGTAATGTGAGTGTTGTTGTGACTGTTAATGGTGTTAGTTACAATAGTACTACTGATGCCATGGGTAAGTGGAGTATTACTTATCTTGTTAATTCAACTGGACTATTTAACGTTGTTGCTATCTTTAATGGTAATACTAATCATACTGCTGCTGTAAATAGCACTAGTTTTAATGGAGTGTCTTTGAATAGTACTTTGATTATTAATTCTGTTCCTGATACTAAGGTGAATAGTAGTGTTAGTATTAATGGTACCTTGTTTGGTGAGAATAATAGTGTGATTAGTAATGTTACCATTGTTGTGACTGTTAATGGCGTTAATTATAATGCTACGACAGATGCCAGGGGTAAGTGGAGTATTACTTATCTTGTTAATTCAACTGGAAATATTAACGTTGTTGCTGAGTTTAATGGTAATACTAATTACACTGCTGCTGTAAATAGCACTAGTTTTAATGGAGTGTCTTTGAATAGTACTTTGGTTATTAATCTTATTTCAGATACTAAGGTGAATAGTAGTGTTAGTATTAATGGTACCTTGTTTGGTGAGAATAATAGTGTGATTAGTAATGTGAGTGTTGTTGTGACTGTTAATGGTGTTAATTATAATGCTACTACTGATGCCAGGGGTAAGTGGAGTATTACTTATCTTGTTAAGTCATCTGGAAATATTAACGTTGTTGCTGAGTTTAATGGCAATGCTAATTACACTACTGCCGTAAATAGCACTATTTTCAATGGTTTGGCTTTAAATAGCACATTAATCATTAATCCAGTTCTTGATACTAACATGATTAGTAATGTTAGTATTAATGGTACATTATTAGATGAAAATAATAAGGCGGTTAGTAATGTAAAAGTTGTTGTAACTGTTAATGGTGTTAGCTATAATGCTACTACTGATGCGAGTGGTAAGTGGAGTATTACTTATCTTGTTAATTCATCTGGTCTAGTTAATGTTGTTGCTGTTTTTGATGGTAATGATTGGTATGTTAGTGCTACTAACAGCACTAATTTTATTGTGACTAACAATGTTAATATCAGTATTATTAAAATAGCTAGCATTAATGGAATTAATAATGGTGTTAATGCCCATTTTGGAGATACTGTAATTTATAATATTAGTGTAGTGAACAATGGTGCTACTACTGCTACTGGAGTTCTTGTAACTGAAATAATAAATAATACTAAGTTGAAACTTAATAAAGCATCTACAACACAAGGTTCTTATAGTACTGTTAATGGATTATGGACTATCGGTGAGCTTACAGCTGGTAAAACAGTAACACTCACAATTAATGTTACTATAATAGCTATGGGCAATATCAGTAATTCTGCTAATGTTTCAGCAAGTGAAAATAATATCAATAGTAACAATAAAGATACAGTCAATATAAGTGTTAATGATGTTAATATTAGTATGATTATGGTTTCAAATGTTACTTGGCAAAATAATCCTCATTATGGTGATATAGTGACCTATAAAATCACAATTACTAATAATGGTATAACTGATGCTCACAGTGTTAATATCACTGATATACTAGGAGATAAATTAAAATTTATCAACTACTCCACTACTGATGGAAGCACTTATGATAAAAACACTGGTATATGGTCTATTGGTACTCTAAAAGCAGGAAATAATCTAACACTAACAATCACTGCTAAAATTAATGACCTAGGAGAAATAGAAAATATTGCTAAAATTAATACAAATGAATCAAATATTAATAATAAAACAAATGATAGCATCAAATTCACAGTTAATGATGTGAACTTAACTATCGTTAAAACTAGTAATATCACAGGAAACCCACTAGTTGAAGATTACATCACATACACAATTAAAATAACTAACAATGGTCTAAGCACAGCTTCTAATTTCAATGTATTAGAAAAACTAAACTCTAAATTACAATTCATTAGCTATTCATCTAACATAGGAACCTATGATCACCTTTCAGGCTCATGGAACATATCTGATTTAAGTAGTGGAAAGATAGCTACATTAACAATTAATGCAAAAATAATTAGTGTAGGAACCATAGATAACACTGTTACAATTAACACTACTGCTAATAATATTGGAAATAATAATAGTTCAACAAATATTATTTCAAAAGCAATTCCAACCCAAATCAACACATTAAATGTGATTGTAAGTGTTGATAATTCTGTTAAACTTGAATCCATTTTAAAAGATGTTAATAGTAAACCTATTGAAGATAAAGAGGTTAAATTCTATGTTAATGGAAAATTCATTGGAACAGCTATTACTGATGTAAAAGGTGTAGCTTACTTTAGTTATACTCCAACAAAAATAGGTACATTAACTTACACTTCATCCTTCGCTGATCCTACAGGTGTTTATGGGTCTTCAACGTCATCATCAGCATCTACTGTAACTGTAACTAAAGATAAAATCACTTTAACCACTACATTACCAACTGGATCTGTTGGAGATAAAAAAACAATAAAAATCAAAGCTACCAACAGTGAAAGTAAGACAGTTCCAAATAAAACATTCACAGTCTATATAAATGGTAAAAAAATAGGTACTTATAAAACTAATAGTAAAGGTGAATTTACTATAAAAACCACACTCAAAAGTTCAAATAAATTACAAATCAAGTTCGCTGGAGACAATAAATACAATAAATTGTCTAAAACTTACACATATATTGCTAAATCTAAAGGAAAAACAATCACTACAATATACTATACTAAAACCAAATATAATAAACCTGCAACTTTGAAAGCTAAATTAACTACTAATAACGGAAAAGCATTAGCTGGTAAATACATTAAATTCTATGTTGCAGGAAAATATGTTGGAAAAGCTAAAACAAATAAAAAAGGAATAGCTATTTTCGAATATACTCCTAAGAAGAAATAATACTTTTATTTCTTCATATTTTATTTATCAGCTTCAAGACACAAACATTAATCATAAGAAGTAGAAGTATATAATTTTAAATAAAAAAGAATAATATAATCAATAATTTATTCATCCTAATCTATTAACTTTTATTAATGACTCTACTGGAACTCCTTCTACTTCGGATATTCCTGTTTTATCAAGTAATACTGCTACAGCAACTGGGATTGCACCTTGTTCTTTTAAAACTCTAAGTACTGTTTTTATTGTGTTGCCACTAGTTATTACATCATCTACAACAATGACTTTTTTTCCAGAAACTGATGCAAAATTTTCACTGATTGCTCCACCTTTGGTAACAGGAGATTTTTCGCTTTTTCTGTGTTTTTGTGGATGGAAAACTGCAAGTGCTGGCTCAGACCCTTCGTAAGGTTCTAAAAAGTCTGCCATAATGGTTGCAAAGGGAATTCCGCTAATAGCTATTCCAACAACTACTTCAAAATCTCCATATTTTGTTACCATATCACTTAAAGCTGCTGAAACATATCTAAGCCGTGAAGAACTTCCACCTAAGCTATTCCAATTAATTGCAAAATCTAAAGGAGCATTTTCACTTTTTTCTTCACTTTGGTTTGGTTGTTGAAGTGTCAACCAAGTTGCTGTGTCCATTGAAACATTTAATTCATCAGCAATCTCACCAGTGGTAAAACCATGACTTCTGAGTTTTTGAGCTTTTTTAACAAGTTTTTCATTCATTTTTTCACCATAGCTATTTATTCTGTTATTGTGTATATGATTCATTGATTATTAGTTAATAGTATATTTTAGTCATTGTTTCTTTAGCTGTATTAATTGTATTATTATTATTATTATTATTTAATATCGTTTATATGTATAGGTATTTGCTCTTTAGATGATCTGTTAGCTGCTAAAACCATCTTAAGCGCATTAATTCCATCATCTCCTGTGATTTCTGGCTCACTATCTTTTAAAACAGAATTTACAAACGATTTTAATTCTTCTTTTAATGGTTCTTCATGTTGTATTTTAACATCTTGTGCAAATTTTCCATACACATCAATACTTTGGTCAATGTAATCAATAGATATGATTCCGTCAGTACCTGTAATTTCCAATTCTCTTCTTTTATATGGTGTTAACCAGTTTACTTCAAGAATGCCAGTTATCCCATTTTCAAAATTAGTCATTATTTCGGCATGATCTTCGTATTCGCATTTTTCTAGTATACTACCCATTGTGGCATAAACTTGAATTGCATTTTCGTTAAATAAATAATACATTACATCTAAATCATGAATAGCTAAATCTATTGCTACACCAACGTCTTTTATTCTTGGAGGAAATGGACCGACTCTTTTTGCAGATGCTGATACAATATCTCCAATAACATCATTTTCTATGAGTTCTTTAGCTTTTTGAATTGAGGGATTAAATCTTTCAACATGTCCAGTTGCAAATTTAATTCCTTTTTCCTTTGCAGCTTCGTTCATTTCTTCAGCTTCTTGTAGTGTAAATGCTATAGGTTTTTCTACTAAAACATGTTTCCCATGTTCAATAGCACTCATAACAACTTTATGGTGATGTGTCGTCGGAACACATATACTGACTAAATCGATTTCAGGGTTTTCTAGCAAGTCTTCATAGTTAGTATATCCTTGAGTATCATATTTTTTCGCTACTTTTGCTAATGTATTTTCACTTACATCTGATATTCCTGCTAATTTTGTATTTTCTAATCTATGGTAAACACGAGCATGATTGTATCCCATAGCACCAACGCCTATAACACCAACAGTAACATTATCCACAATTAATCCTCCATTCTTTACATTGATCATATATATAATTATGTTATTATCATTTTACTTTAAAAAAATAATTATCTTTAAATTAGTAGTTATTTTTTAAGTAAATAATTATTTTTAAACTATTATTTTTAATTATATTTTAAACTATTATTTTTTATTTTTAAACTATTATTTTTAATTATATTTTAAAAATTATTTTTTATTTTTAAATTTTGATTTTCCACTTTTTAAATCTTTTTAATTAAAAATAGTTAGTTGTAATTAATTATTTTAAATCCATTACAGTTAATATTTTAATTAACATTCACTTTATTATTTCAATTAATACATTATTATATTCCAGAAATCGTTTTGTTCAATATTTTGATTAGATTGTTAAAGTATGTTTAGTTTTTAAAGAGTATTTGTTTTGTTTTAATCTTTTTGTTTATATGTTGTTGTATTTCGATTTTCATAAGTATTCACTCATGATTTTACCAGTTTCTTTTCCTAAATTTTCAGCATCTTTTATAGGTCCTTTCAAACGAACCTTACTTAAAATTTCTCCTGATTTTGTCAATAAAACAGAATATAATTCTATTCCATCAAGTTTTATTTTTGCAGAGGTTCCAAGTGGCCATTGGCATCCAACACCTAATTCATTTAAAAGGCTTTTCTCAGCAAGGACTTCTTGATATGAATAATAATCGCTTATTTTCTGAATTATTTCTTTTTTCAATGAATCTTTCCTTGTAATCACGGCTATTGCTCCTTGTCCTGCAGAGGGAGTCATTTCTTCAATTGAGAACCTATATTTTACATGATTCATTAATCCTAATCTAACTAAACCAGCTTCAGCCATAATTGTAGCATCAATTTCTCCATTCATCACTTTTTGTATTCTAGTTTCAATATTTCCACGTATTGGCTTGAGTTTAAGTCCTTTATCGTGATGGTTGCAGAATGCTTCTCTTCTAAGACTACTACTTCCTAGTGTAGCACCAGGTCTAAGCTCTTTCCATGAAAATTTAGATATCAAGACATCATTAGATGATACTCGTGGAGGAACTGCAACAATTTCAAGATCCTCATTTAAATCAGTTGGAACGTCTTTTAAACTATGAACTGCAAAATCAACTTCCTCTTCAAGAACGGATTTATCTAATTCTTTAGTGAATAATCCTTTAGAGTCCATATTATAAAGTTGTGAAGTAGTTATTTTGTCTCCAGTTGTTTTTATAATATTTACATTTACATCTTCTTTTGTAATATTAGATAGTAACCTTTTAACGTAATTTGTCTGTACAATGGCTAAATTACTACCTCTTGTTCCTACAATCAGTTAACCATCTCCAGTTTTTTTTATTTGGATTATATTATATTTAATATTGTAATGTATTTAATATTGTATTCCTGTCTATATTTGATTCAATATCAAATTATCATGATATTTGGCAGTATACATTGAATTAGAAGTATATATTTTCATTATACAATTATAATTATTTATAATTTATTAAATTAAGAATACTATATGTTCTCTTTAAAGTTATTACTCACTCTTATTATACATTTATTATATTAAATATTTAGGGTCTCTCAAATTTTAGAAGGTATCAAATAACTTTCTTAAATGTTTAAATAGAGTATATTATTTTAATATATTCTTCTAAGTTATAAGTTTTTCTTAAACTTTAGTAATTATTCACTTTTCAGTATTATTTTTTTAATCACAATTTAATAGTATGATTGACTTGTTAATCATATTAATTGATATTACTAATAATATCATTATCCATTTACTATTAATATTGTCTTTGATTTTATTATTACTAAATTATCGATGCTAATAATTGTTAATTTTTATTTCTTAATTTTTATCATCTTTTATTAGTTTGAGAATAATTAGACCTGTAAATGAATAAAATATTTCTATTATTTTCTATACAATTATTTTGAGCATCTTTAGGACTTTCAACGTATTTCACATGATTTTTCATAATATTTTCTACAGATTTGCCTAATTCATCGACTAAAATCAAATCATAGCTATTTTTATCTACTAATCTATCTAAATAATTAGATAACTCTATTTCATTAATTTCTTCACAGGTTACTCCATATTTCCCTCCAATTATAATGGAATAATCTTTAAAGTCATTTAACATATTAATTGATTTTTCTATAGACTTAACATTAATTCCTGGATTGATCTCTTCAATTATAATAGAGTTTTTCTCGTTTTTTTGAGAACTTCGCCCTTTCACTCCTTTAAATGATTTTAATCCTTTTTTTATAGTTTCCATGTTAATGTTCAATGTTAATGATGCACAAACACTTCCTAAAACATTTAAAAGGTGCACTGGATTTGGTGCATATGTTTCCAATTCTATTTCTCCTGAAATCTCAGTATCTTCTATTGTTTTTAATTTATCATATACTATAGTGAAATTTGTTTTATCTAAATTATAATTAATATCTTTAGCTATCAAATTGATATTTATATTTTTTGAGCTGAAATCATCATATAATTCATAATTTTCAATTTTAAAAGTGTTTATTTTATTTTTTAATTTAAATTCATTTTTATAAAACTTATGTAGTGTATCATGTTCAATTACAACAAATTCATTATTAAAAACTTGTTTTTTAGCCTCTTTTGCATTAGATGTGTTATTTGCAATAGGATAATTTTCTATTATGTTTGTTAGTATTCCAACTTGTCCAACTCCTGTTGTTCCCAGAGAACTTTCAAAAATACAGCTATTATAACTCATATTCTTATTTTTGGCTAAATTAATCGTTTCAAGGATATTTGCAGGAGTTATACTTATGTTTTTTTTTAATAAACAATTTTTAGTATTATTTTTAGTATTAGTATTATTTTTAGTATTATATGAATAAGCACCTAAACTACTTAGAATAAGGGGATCATATTCTTTTAAAATATTTTTTAATATATTGGCAGTTGTTGTTTTTCCTTTAACTCCAGTTATTTCAATTATTGGAAAATTATTCATTGTAATATGTTTATCATGATGATTATTACTTTTCCAAGAATCTATTATATATTTAACTATTTCATGATGAGTTAAATCATTATTTTTATTATATATATTCTTATATTTTAGTTTTCTTCTTATTTCTTCACCTTTTAATGGTGAATGCACAGGAAAAGTAATAATCAGTTCTTCTATATTTATTTGAGTGTTATTCAAATCCTCTATGTTTTTTATTAATTTAACACTATTTATATTGAGCTTATTTTCATCTTCTTTTTTTAAAGTTTTATATAAATCATATCCATAAACATTATCAAACTTATTTAATTTTGATAATTCAATAGCTATTTTGACTCCACCATGTGTTAAATCAATAACTAAAACATTCATTATATTACTCCTGATAATTAACTCTTTTTTGTTTTAAGCTCAAATTGAAGATTTTTCGTTATTTTTTTGAAACCAATGTTTAATATTACCTTATTCCGCCTTCACTTAATTTTTCTTTAACTTTTTGATAGAATTCTTTTTTTTCTGTTCTTATGAAATATACAGGGCGTTCTGATTTTTTAAATTTGACTTCGTCAAGGTCTCTGATTTCTTTATTTATCTGCCCATCCATTACTAAAATAGCTTTTTTTCCTTTTCTAAGTAATCTTATTTTAATTTCACTATTGTCTGATACTACAAATGGTCGAATTCCTAATTTATAGGGGCATATTGGTATGATTATGAAGGCTTCTACATGGGGATCTACGATTGGTCCTCCAGCAGACATTGAATAAGCAGTTGATCCACTTGGTGTTGATAATATTAATCCATCTGCTCTAAATTCTTCTATGACTTCTCCATCTACTTCAACTTCAAAGTGTAACATTTTGGCTGGTTTTTCAGTCATAATAACTACTTCATTTAATGCAGAAAACAATTGATCACTGTATGATACTTTAACTTGTGATCTTTTCTCTGTATAAAATTCATTTTTAAGTAGTTTATTTAGTTTTTTATCAATATCCTCAATATCTACTTCTGTTAAAAAACCTACAGTTCCCATATTAATTCCAAAAATTGGAACGGGCTCTTTTAGTCTATTCTGCGCCATTAGTATTGTTCCATCTCCTCCAAATGTAATTAAAACATCAATTTCAAATTCTGATATTGGACGAGCTAATTTTTGGAAATTTGTGGTAATTTTGAAGTTTTTTATTTTATCATAAAGTACTTCATTTGTTTTAGCTATTTTACCAATAGCTATTTTAATCTTATCTTCTTCTTTATATTCTTCTAGCTTTTCAGCTAACTTTGAGTTTATTTGAACATCAATTCCATTTTTACTCAATCTTTGAATTATTTCCCCTGCAATTAATATGGATTCCTCTTTATCTAATCTGCTTACAACTCCCACACTTTTCACAGGATTCTTATTCCAACATTCTTCACTTAAATCATCAGTTTTCTCATTATTACTATTAAAATAGCTAGTAACTTGTTCATGAAGTTCTTTATTTGTTGATGCAATAATTTGGGTTGTATTTTTACTGGTAACATTATTTTTTAATTTATTTCCTTGTATATCTGTTATTATGCTTCCAGATTCTTCAATAATAAGTTTTGAACCTGCAATATCAATGGTTCTACTTCCTCTAATGTCTACATAAACATCGTATTTTCCTGTACTTATATATGATGATTCAATCGCAACTGATCCAAGTAATCTCATTCTTCTTATTTTACTAAGTAATTCCATGCTATTTCCTTGTGGCTTTATATATCCTCCTAAAGATACTTTAGATAGGTTAGTTTCTATGTTAGGACTTATTTTTTCAGAGTTCAAATATGTTCCTTTTCCTTTAACTGCTTCATATAAATCACCACAGTAAAGATCTTTTATAACTGCAATTTCAATATCTTCTAATGTTGGAATTTTGTTTTCTCTTATTTTAGATATTGCAATAGATATTCCATAAACTGGAATTCCTTTAATTGCATTATTTGTTCCATCTAGAGGGTCAATAATAAATATGAACTTAGCCTCATCATTATTATCTTTATTTGTCTTATTGTCTTGATTTATGGTATTTATTTTCTTTTTGTTTTCAATGTTTTTTTCGATATCTATTGATTTTGCAGTTCCATTTCCTATTATTAATTGTCCTATTTCTTCGCTTATTAAATAGTTATTAAAATCACAGTTTTTAAGGTTTTTAATAACTTTATCTTCTGCATATTTATCAATTAACTTTGTAGGTGTTCCATCTGCTCCGATTTCTATAATCTTACCTGCATCATCTTCATTAATATGTAATTTTATTTCATTTTCAACATCTTCAATTATTTTATATGAAATTTTTTTACATATTTCTATATCTTTTTTATTCATCATTGATGCCTCTTTATTTCGATATTGTTTTATTAAATTTAAGATCAGATATTTTTTACAATTTAAATGTCTTAAATAATAATTTGTGTTTAAAATAATATTTATGTTATAATGCATTTATATTCTACTAACATTATTAGTATTTAATTAATTATTACTATAATATATTTTATTATTACTATAATATGTTTTATTATTACTATAATATGTTTTATCATTACTATAATATGTTTTATTATTACTATATATAATAATAAAATCATAAAATAGAATTATATATGGTCTGTGTAAAATGAATCAACTAATAATTTAAACTCTATTTGGAAAAATAGCTATTAAAAAAACCAACAACTAAAATAATAACTATTGGCTTAAAAATATTGCAAATAATGAAAATTAAATATTACATCCTTGTGCTTTTAAATTTACTTTTAAAGAAAAAACATTAGATCATTGGTCTATAGGCATTGCAGGAATATATGCTTCTTTTTTTAGGATCTAAGTATTTATTATCTATATTAACTTATAAAAAAATATAGGGGGTCAATTATTTCATTGTTTTTCATATTTGTTAGGATATAGTTTTATTGGTTTTTTTTGCTTAATTATATAATTTTTTTCTTTATCATTTTCAGTATTTTCATTAGGTTGATGTTTATCATTTATGTTTGAATATATATTATTATCATGCTTGTTAACACTCCTATCCTCATTAATTGAATTAATATTGGTATTGTTATGAATATAACTAACATTTTGACTGTTATTTAATTTTAGGGGTTTGTTTTCGTGATTGATTTTTGGTTCTTGTATATATTCTTCATAAAAACTTTTTAGTATTTTTTTGGTTATGTGTAATATTTTTTTAATTATGTTTCGTTTTTTATCTTGATCTTTATTTTCATTTTTATAATACATACCTATATGGGGAATTTGATCATGTGGCACATTTAATTGTGAATCTAATGTAGATGAACTTGTTTGGCTAGCTTGAGGCATATTATTGTTTGTTGTGAAACTTTCATTATTGGATTGATTTTTTGGACTTAATCTTGCATCAAAGATTTCTTTTGAAGGCAATTTTGATTTCTTAAAATTCCCTTCTTTTTGTTTACTTATTTTATTTATCTCAGATATTAGGTCATTTAACATGTTAGGGTTTTTAACTTTACGAATTTCTAGTTTGTCATTTTCATTTCCAGTATGAACTAAAATACTTCCTACATTAAATGCTCTTTCTAATATTGAGTCGTCTTTTTCGATATGCTGGATTCCACTAGCTACCATATTACTTTCTTTTCGCATAAATATTCCTGATTTTGAAATTACTCTATTTTCAGTAATAATGTATTCTTCGGACCACCAACTTATAATTAAAAAAGCAGTATAAACTAACAATACTAATATAATTAGTAAAAATAAGAGAGAAGTGTAAAATGTTAAGTTAATGTCCACGTAGGGAATTATAACATCATCTATTGTGTTTAAAGCATATAATAAATATGCATCAAGAGGAATTAAAACAAATACAAGAAAAATTCTTTTATATATTAGGAAAAACTCTGGTCGAGTTCTATATATTATTATTTCTCCTTTCATCTCTTCTGGCATTTTCCCACCTTTATTCAGTATAATTTTTAGTTTGAAACCATGATCTAATTGTGTGTTTTAAATTATTCTAAAATAAGTATATTCAAATTATAAGTGTGCTATAAATCTATAATTAATTGTTATAGAAAAATATAATTAATTAATTATAGAAAAATCATATTTTTGTTAGATAAATATTTATATTAACTGTATAAATATTTTTCATATTATTTTATTGTATAATTATAAGGATTATTAGAATTAGTTTAATTAATTTTCAAGTTTTTTTTTAAAATAGATATTGTTTGTTCAAATATATTGTTTGTTCAAATATATTGTTTGTTCAAATAGATATTCAATAGCAATGTTTTCACTGATTTAACAGATGTTATTGCTTTTTAAAAAATAAAAGAGTGTAAAATAAAAGTTAAGTTTTAATCAGTCATGTTTATTAGAAGAAAATATGTACTCCTATAACTTGTAAGAGTATAACAGTAATTACAACTATCACAGCTATAAAAATAAGAACCCTTGGGTAAAAAAGCGTTGATATGCCTATCATCATGATTGGAATGCCAATGATATATGGAGATATGTAATTTGTAGCATAAGTGCCTAACCCTGGTATTGAATAGATTACTGAGGGGAATACTAAGAATAATACTCCAACAATTATAATAATAACTGAAATTGTAGTAAGATATGGTTTATCAATTCCCATAATTTAGTAATTAGTTTATTGTATTATATATACCTATTGATTTTTCAATGTTTAATTAATTAGTGAATTATAATTACAACCAACATGAAATTTAAATCATGCTCTTTTTTTATTTCCATTTTATACATCAATTTAATTTTTAACTAATTTTAATTTAGACTTCCTCTTTAAAGTTAAATTTTAATTTTAAATTTTTCTAAATAGCTATTTTTCACTGTTTTAGAATCGTGTTGATTCATATTTAATCTATTATTTGTTTTTAGTATAAATTTTTATTTTGATAAAAAACTATTTAACCAATAAAAAAAATATTTTATTAATGTTAATACTTAAATTAAATATTATTTTAAGATATTATGGAACAAACTTTAGAAAAGTTTGATCAAAAACTATTTCATGAAATAATCATTTTGGTATAAGAAATGCTTTTATTAATGATTAACTAATTGAATTTAACAATCGAATTTTATATTAATTAGTGTTATTAAATAGGCTTTTTAATCTGTAATAGCTATTTTAATAAGAATTAATATTATAATAATATTTAATATTACACTATTCATTAATTGGAGGAATATCATGTCAAAAAAAGTTGTAGAAGTTAAAACATTAAAAGTAGGGAAGTATGTTATTTTAGATGGAGAAGCATCCAAGGTTACAAGCTTATCTACCTCATCTCCAGGTAAGCATGGGGCAGCTAAAGCAAGACTTGAAGCTGTAGGTATTTTTGACAATCAAAAAAGAAGTATTGTTAAACCAGTAGATACTAAAATAGATATACCAATTATTGACAAAAGAGTAGGTCAAGTTTTGGCTCTTATGGGTTCTGAAGTTCAATTAATGGACATGGAAAGTTATGAAACTTTTGAACTTCCAATTCCTGATGATTTAAAAGACAAAATTGTTGAAGGTGTTGAAGTAGATTATATTTTAGCTTTAGGAAATAAAAAGATCATGAGGACTAAATAATCAAATAATCTTTATTGTTAAGATTATTTTTTCATTTATGGTTCATATATTATTTTTTTCGTATTTTGTTTATTTATCATATTTTGTTTGTTTATTTTATCTTATTTTTGCTTTCCAAATTTATTTTTATTTGGCTATTTTTACTATTTTTAACTCATTTTTTAAAGTATGGATTAACTATTAATAATATTATTTATAAATATATTACTAATAAACATGCTTACATTTTATTTAACAATCCTATCTTAATTAATAGCTTAAAGGTGAACAATGCTTTTTAATACGTATGCTCCATGGAAGTTCGGATTTTCAAAAGATATAACTTCTTTAAACGATTTTAAAGATAATAATGAAGGTAATAAGGAGAATATTTGGGGAATCATTGGTGTTCCATTTGATAGTACTACTTCCTATCACTCAGGAGCACGGTTAGGTCCTATAACTATAAGGGAAGCATCTTTTGGATTTGAAAAATATAATTTTGGATTTGAAAAAGAATTGAACACTCTGTTCTATGATTTTGGTGATCTTGAAGTAATTCATGGGAACTGTGAGAAAACATTAAAAATTCTTGAAGATGCTACAAATGAACTTTTATCAATGAATATCCATCCTATTATAATTGGTGGAGAACATAGTATTTCTTATGCACCAGTTAATGTATTATCTCAGGAATATGGTGCTGGAGAAATTACTATTATTCATTTTGATGCTCATATGGATATGATAAATGAGTATCAAGGTGAAAAATATTCACATGCTACTGTAATGCGAAGAATCCATGATATTTCTCCTAAAAAAATAATTCAAATAGGTATTAGGTCTTCTTCTAAAGAAGAAATTGATTTTGTAAGTAAAACTGATAATATTGAAAGTTTTTCATCAAAAACAGTTAAAAATGATATTACTATGGTTAAAGATGCATTGATAGCTATTAAAGGACCTGTTTATTTGTCTATTGATTTAGATGTTTTTGATCCTTCAGTTATGCCGAGTGTTGGAAATCCTACGGCTAATGGGTTATATCCTGAGGATTTAGAAGAATTTATGAAGATAATAGCTAGTAAAGAAGTTATAGGCTTCGATGCTGTGGAACTATCTACAAATACTTTAGGTGATATCTCTTCTGTTCTTGCTGCAAAAATTGTTTATGATTTTTTAACTTTAATAGGTTAGATAATCTTAGAATTGGATCATTTTAGCCTTATTTGATTTTAAATAGATAATTTTTTAAATAATAATATTGTAATAATTAATTAATAATTGTTATAATTTATAGTTGTTATAATTTGTACTTGTTATCAAATTATTAGTTAATAATGAATTAAAATTATAATTTTTATTATTTAATTGTTTTTATGGATGATTTTTATTAAATTAAGGAGATTAACCGTGAATAGAAGAGAGATAGAGCTTTCAGGTCATATTATTGATTCTTTAGTTTTTCCAAAAGTTTTGGATATAATAATGGATCAGGGTGGAGACTTTAAAATAATAGAATTTAATGTTGGAAAGAGGAAAACTGACATTAGTACGGCTAAATTAATTGTTTCTGCAGATTCTCCCTCTCTTTTAGATCAAATACTTGGAGAGCTTAGTGAGATTGGGGCATCAATATCTGAAATTAAAGAGGCATCAGTAGGGGTATCTCCAAAAGATAAGGTTGTTCCAGAGAATTTTTACTCCACAACTAATCATACTACGCATGTTCTTTACAAAGGGGACTGGTTGTTAGTTGAAGAGATTGAAATGGATTGTATGATTGCAATTGATGAAAATAATAAAAGGGCGTATTCTAAACCAATTGGAAAAGTGAAAAAAGGAGATTTAATTGTTGTTGGAAGAGAAGGAATAAAAGTTACTCCTCCAGAGCGTCCAAGAGGTAAAAAGGGAGTATTTGAATTTATGAATAGTGATGTGTCTTCAGAAAAACCTTTAAAATCAACAATAGAAGAAATAGCTACAGAAATAAAAGAAATTAAAAATAATGGGGGTAAAATAGCTATTGTAGGTGGTCCTGCTATTGTTCATACAGGTTCTGCTAATTTACTCGCTGATCTGATTAAAGAAGGATTTATTGATTATTTATTTGCTGGAAATGCTCTTGCTACTCATGATATTGAAAATGCACTTTATGGAACTTCACTTGGTGTTTGTATAAAAACAGGTAATGTAGTAAATAGGGGTCACAGACACCATATTAAAGCTATAAATACTATTAATAATTCTGGATCTATAAAAAAAGCGGTTGAAGATGGAATACTTAAAAAAGGAATAATGTATGAGTGTATTGAAAATGATGTTCCATATGTATTAGCCGGATCAATACGTGATGATGGACCTCTTCCAGATGTAATAACTGATGTTATAGATGCTCAGGAATTGATGAGACAATATTCGCAAGATGTAGATATGGTTATCATGATAGCTACAATGTTACATTCAATAGCTACTGGGAATATTATATCTTCAAAAGTAAAAAGTATATGTGTTGATATTAATCCTGCTACTGTAACTAAACTTGCAGATAGGGGAAGTGCTCAAGTATTAAGCATAGTAACAGATATTGGTACATTCTTACCTCTTCTTTATGATGAAATTAATAAATAATAAATTAATAGTAATGTGATAACAAATTAATAGCAAATTAATAGTAATGTGATAACAAATTAATAGTAAATTAATAGTAATGTGATAACAAATTAATAGTAAATTAATAGTAATGTGATAACAAATTAATAGTAAATTAATAGTAATGGGATAAGAAAGTATTAATAATTTAATAACAAATTGATCAGTTATGGATGAAAATAACAAAATAACATTTATTGGGAATATTTTAGATTTAGAAATAAATGAAATTTATCCTGCTAAATTGGTAATTGAAAATAGCTACTTTAAAGAAATTACTCCATTAAATCCTCGTGATAGATATGAATTAGATTTAGAAGGAATAATAGTTCCGGGGTTCATTGATTCTCATATACATATTGAAAGCACAATGCTTACTCCATCATATTTTGCAGAAACAGTTGTTCCATTTGGTACAACTTCTGTAATTGCAGATCCTCATGAAATAGCTAATGTAATGGGAATTGAAGGAATTGACTTCATGATTAAAGACGGAAGTGAGGTTCCATTTGACTTTTATTATACTGCTCCATCATGTGTTCCAGCAACTGACTTCGAGACATCTGGTGCAGTTATTGATAGTATGGATATTAAAGAACTAATGAAAAACGATGAAATAATTGGTCTTGGGGAAGTTATGAACTATGTTGGAGTTATAAACAAAGATGAAAAAATAATAGCTAAATTAAATGTGGCTAAATCTTTTAATAAACCTATTGATGGTCATGCTCCATTATTAACTGGTGAAGATTTAAAAAGATACATAGATTTTGAAGATATTGATGGTCCTATATGTATCACTGATCATGAATGTGTTAGTTTTGATGAAGCTATTGAAAAAAAGGCTTTAGGTATGAAGATAATGGTTCGTGAGGGATCTTCTGCTAAAAATATGGAGGCTCTTTTTAATTTAAATGATAGGATAAAGATGTTTAAAAATCAAGATTTTTTTGGAGCAATATCTGTTCTTGAATTTGAAAAGCTTATGAAACATCCTATTTTTGATTTTTTAGTAAGTGATGATAAAAAGCCGGATGATTTAATAAAAGGACATATTAACTTACTATTAAAAAAAGCAATTTATCTTGGAATTGATCCAATTGAAGCGATTAAAATGGTTTCATTAAATCCTGCAAATCATTATAACTTAAATTCAGGACTAATAGCTGAAGGAAAAATAGCTAATTTTCTTTTAATAGATAATTTTGAGGATTTTAATATTAAAAAAACTTATATTCATGGAAATTTAGTTGCAGAAAATGGAAAATCTTTGTTTTCAGGAAAAAAACAGAAAGTAGTAAATAATTTTAAATTAACCTCAAAAAAATCAAGTGATTTTGATATAGATGTACGTAATATAAATGACAATATGAATAATATTGATAATTTTAATGAATATGATGGGATGAATTCTAAAATCAATAAAGGAAAAATAGCTACAAAAATAATTGAAGCAGTTAATGGAGAAATAATTACAAATAGTATTTCTTTTAACTTAGCTATTAAAAATAATGTAGTTCAGCCTAATGTTAAAGAGGATATTTTAAAATTAGCTGTTGTTGAAAGATATGGTAAAAATAATATTGCTAATGCTTTTATTAAAGGATTTAACTTAAAAGAAGGTGCAGTTGCATCAAGTGTTATGCATGATTCTCATAATATTATTGTACTTGGGACAAATAGTGACGACATGGCAAAAGCAGTTAATTTGATTGGTAAAAACAAAGGTGGAATAGCTATTGTCTCAAATAGCTATGAAAAGATTTTACCTCTTCCAATTGCAGGGGTCATGACTGGAGAAAATATTGAAAAAACCGTAAATTTATTTAATGAGTTACAGAGTAAAGTTAAGTCATTAGGTTGTACTTTGGACTCTCCGTTCATGACTTTATCATTTATGGGATTGCTTGTAATTCCAAACCTTAAATTAAGTGATAAAGGACTCTTTGATTCTCTTAATTTCAAATTTACTAATTTATTTATTTAATTGTTGTATTGCTTGACTAATTGTTGTATTATTTAGCTAATTAAATTTCTTATACTTCATATCCTTTCTCTTTAATGGTATTTTTAAGTAGATCAATAGCTTTTTTTTGTTCTTCATTTCCTACTTTATTAATTACACGTTCAGATTCTCGAAATCTTCCAATGTAATAATCTTGCTGCTGCTTATCAACAATATTTATTCTTGTAAAATTAATTAATGATTCGATAAGTGAATAAAATCCTCTGTTGGGAGCTTGAACATATTTTTTATTTTTAATAATTTCTGTGACTGTTGCTGTTATAATTCCAATTTCTGATTTCCTAATAGGGTCATTATTTTTAATTCCCTCTTTTATAGAATTAACTGTACATTTTACATAAGCTTCACTATCTTTTAGAAAAGCTCTGTTGTCATTGTATTCAAAATATTTCTCTTCTAGATTTCCAATTGTGGATAATGTAAAGTATAATGGGTTTTGAGTTATATTAAATACAAATTCATTTTGTTTTTCAATGTTATTTAATGTGTTACTTCCTTTAAATATTCTACATAATATTTCATTTTCACTTTTACAAATAATTCCTATTGGTGCTGCATTCGCCTTTTTATCATTATTTTGAGATGTTATTATGGATTCATAATGTTGACCTTCTCTCATTCCAATTGAACTTAAATTAACAGTCATTTTATCTCCTTTTTAGCTATTATTGTCTACTTTAATATTTTTATATATTATTAATTATAAATAAAAATACTATTCTTTTTATATTGTTTATCCTTTTATTTATTTTTTTCATTTTATTAATTTATACCGAAATTTTAAAATAGGAGTAGATATATAGGATTATTTACCATTGTTTTAGAATGTAATCAAGTTAATGTTTCAGGACTATATAAAATTTTAATTATATGAAACAAACTATTAAAAACGAGAAATCAAAGAGATTCTAGCTTAATGTAATTAAGTGATTCAAAAGTTATTTTAAAAAATAAGCATTCTAAGCATATTAAACACTTTTATTAAAATATAAATTAATTATATTTTATTGATATAATGTTTAATCATTGATTAATTTAATGAAGGAGAAGGATCATGAGATATAAGATGTATGAAGAGATATTAGAACAACCTGAATCGATTAGAAAAACATTCAAAGCAGAATCTGTTAATATGGATGAAATAGCTAAAAAAATCGCTGATGTTGATAAAATTTATTTAATTGGTTGTGGTAGTTCATTATCTACTGCTTACTCTGGAAAAGATGCATTAAGCATGATCTCTGATTTGGATATTGATGTTTTTACAGGTTATGAGTTTTATTATAACAAAAAAATAGAAACTGATAATTCTATAGCTATTTTCACATCCCAATCAGGTGAAACTGCAGATACCTTAGCAGGTTTGAGAACTGCGAATGAATTAGGAGTTCCCACAGTGTCTATCTGTAATGAAGAAGACAGTTCAATGATAAAAGAAGCAACATACTCTGTATTAACGCGATGTGGACATGAAGAGGCAATTCTAGGAACTAAAACATATATTACTCAATTGTCTTCATTATATTATATTCTTTTTAAAGCTTCTAATTATGAGAAAACAGATGAATTAATCAAACAATTAATTGATTTACCTGATTTAATTGAGGAATTAATTAAAAATACTGAAGAAGATTGTAAAAAATTAGCATATGATCTTAAAGATGAGGATATTTTCTATTGTCTAGGTAGTGGTCCTAATTTTGGTCTTGCTTATAAATTAGCTATGACTATGCTTATGGAGGGAGCTTTAAAACATGCTTGTCCGTTGTACTCTGGAGAATTTAGGCATGGTTTAATAGAAAGAGCAGAAAAAAACATCCCTTTAATATTTTTAGAAGCTAATTTCCATTCTGATGAATTAACAAAAAGAGCAATTGATTTTTCCAATAATTTAAAAGCTAAAACATTAGTATTTAAAATGGAAGACTACGCTGATTTAAATAAACTATTATCTCCATTAATACTTGTTATTCCTTTAGAATGGTTTATATACTACCTTGCTCACTACAATAATGAAGATCCTGGAAGTACAAGACATATTGGTAAAATTAGATATTAACACATATTAACACATATTAACACTGATTTCGCAAAATCGAAGATTTTGCAAAATCTCGCTTAATAGATTTATTATTATTTTCATTTAACATTAATGAAAGCACTCAGTATGTTTTAAATGCTTAAATTTTGGAATAGCTTTTGTTCAAACTTTTATTTCCGAAGGAAATTTAGAGAAATCTTTGATTTCTCGTTTTCAAAAGTTTGTTTCAAATAAATAAAGAAAGGAATACTACATTAATATTCCTTTATTTTTTTCAATCTAGCTTATTTTGTTTATTCTAAGTTGTTTTCCAAATATCCTGCATATCCTTTCAAATCAAGTAATCCATGTCCTGAAAAATTAACTACTATTGTTTTTTCTTCTCCAGTTTCTTTGCATTTTTTAGCTTCGTCAATAGCTACTTTAAGTGCATGGTTGGTTTCAGGAGCAGGTACAACACCTTCAGATTTTGCAAATAATGTTCCACTTTCAAATATTTCTTTTTGGGATGCTGATCTTGGTTCGATTATTCCTTCATTAACAAGTAGTGATATTTGTGGTGACATTCCATGATATCTAAGACCTCCTGCATGAACAGATGGTGCAATGAAATCATGACCAAGAGTAAACATTTTAAGAAGTGGTGTGAATCCGTTTGTGTCTCCGAAATCATATTTGTATTCGCCTTTGGTTAATGTAGGACATGAACTTGGTTCAACACCTATGAATTGACAATCACTTTTTCCATCTAATTTATCTTTAATTAAAGGATATGCTGATCCTGCAAAGTTACTTCCACCACCAACACAACCTATAAATACATCGGGTTCTTCTTCAGCTATTTCAAGTTGCTTTTTAAGTTCTTGACCTATTACGGTTTGATGTAACATCACATGATTTAAAACACTTCCAAGAGAGTATTTTGTTTTTTCATCTTTTAAAGCATCTTCCATTGCTTCAGAAATAGCTATTCCTAAAGATCCAGGGGTATCAGGGTCTTTTTCAAGTATTTTTCTACCATACTCTGTGCTTTTACTTGGAGATGCATGAACTTCTCCGTCGTATATCTCCATAATGGATTTTCTAAATGGTTTCTGATCATATGAAACTCTTACCATATATATTCTACAATCCATATCCATCATTGAACATGCAAGAGATAATGCAGTTCCCCATTGTCCTGCACCAGTTTCGGTGGTTAATAATTCCACACCTTCTTTTTTAGCATAATATGCCTGAGCTATTGCACTGTTTAATTTATGACTTCCAGTTGGAGAGGTATCTTCTCGTTTATAGTAAATTTTAGCAGGAGTACTTAATTTTTCTTCAAGACCTTTAGCTCTGTAAAGGGGAGTAGGTCTCCCTATTCTCATATATATTTCCCTTACTTCTTTAGGTATTTTTATATATCTATCCATTGAGAATTCCTGATCTAAAACACCTTGAGAAAAAACTTTAGGTAAGTTTTCAAGTTGTGATTCATTTTCACTATTTTGAGGCATAGGCATTTCTACAGGTAAGTCTGGATTAATATTATACCATTTTTTAGGGACTTCTTCAGAGGGTAAATCAATTTTATACATTATCTTCAACTCTTTTTATTTTTTAATAATATTTTAATCTTTTAATAATATTTATATTTTTTTTAATTTTAGAATGAGTTCAAAATGTTAATTCAAAAAATATTTTATAAATTTTATAAATTTTATAAATATATTATTTTATAATATCAATGTACTATATAAATCTTTATAGTACATTTTAGTACATTGAATTTATATTTTATTAAATGTTTTAATATTGTTTAAAAATTATAATAATTATGAACATATAGTATCATGCAAAAATATAAATAAATTTAATGGTAAAATGAATAAAAAGTAATAAAAAGTATACTTTTAAAATATAATTAAAAAATAAAATCTATAAAATCTAAAATTAAAATCTATAGGATCAAAATTAAAATTAAAATTTAAAATTTAAATATAAATAATTAATAATTAATTAATTTAATGATTTGGAATTTTATTCAAGATTTATTTTTATCTTGTTTGCTTGAGCTTTAGTTAATTCTAAAGTTAGTGTTCCATTAGTAAAGCTAGCAGTGGATTCGTTTATTTCAACTTTGCTTGGTAGGTTTATGATTCTACTTAGGGTTCCATTTTTTCTTTCATTTATGAGTTCTTTAGCATCATTTTCTAATTCTTGTGTTAATGATTTAAATTCTCCACTTAGCTCAACTGCATTTTCGCCTATTTCAATTTCAATATTCTCTTTTTCAACACTAGGAAAATCCGCTTTTATATATATTAATTTTTCAGTTTCTATTAATTCAATATCAATATTATTATTAATTCTTGATCCAAATGACCTACTACCTTTTTTACTTGTTTTAGCTGATCTTTCTTTTTGTTTTAATGAGTCAACACTTTCAAATATTCCATCTACAGTTTTTCCAACATCATCTAAAACTTTTCCTGCAAGAGTTTTTCCTTTCTGTAATTGTCTATCTACAGTTTCAGAGCTTTTATCTATTACATCTTTATTTATATAATCACTTGTTCTTTTTTTTGAATAATTTTCATCTTCCATATATATCACCTGTTGCATTTTTAATAATATGTCTATTGTTTCATATCATTTCTTTGTATTAAATATTTTGCATTGTTTTTGTTCAATAAAAATCTTAATAAAAATTTCAATCGAAATGGGAGATTATTGTATATGCTTAGCTATTTAAATACAAATATATGATACAAAATAAATGTTCTATATTATACTTATTGTTTTTAATGATATTTATAATTTATGTTTGGTTTTTTATTAAATCTTTAAATTTCTTTAAATTTATTCTAATCCATTATAATCATCAGGATCTTTATGTACATCGTCTCTTGGTTGTTTTCTAACATTTTCAAGTTTATTTATTATTTCTTCAATGCCTTTTCCTTGATTTGCACTTATAAGAAGGGGGTCATCGAATTGAGATATAAATTCTTTTATTTCTTCTTGTCTACCTTCATCAAAAGTATTTACAATATCTATTTTGTTAAATAATGCAATTGGAGTTATATTAAATACCTTTTCAATTTCATTATATAATGTGTACTGATTTTCTAAAAGATATCCACTTGTTTGGGATGGATCAAAAATAAATAGAATTGCGTCAGCTAAATGTTCAAGAGCAACCATTGCATTTAATTCAATATCATTCATATCAAGAACAGGTCTATCTAACAATCCTGGAGTATCAATAAATTGGATATGTTTCCATTTTCTTTCAATATGTCCTATTTGGATTCCTTTTGTTGTAAATGGGTAGTTAGCTACTTCAGGCTCAGCATCTGTGATTTGTCTAAGTAATGTTGATTTTCCTACATTTGGAAAACCTGCAATTACAATTGTTGTTGCTTCGAAGTCAATTGTGGGCATATTTCTAAGATTTGCTTTAGCAAAATCTAAAAAATCAAGATCTTTCTTTATTTTCTTTACAACAGAAGCTACTCTACCGTATGCTTGTCTTTGAAGCTCAGATGCTTTAGATGATGGTGCTCTTCTTATTTTTCCAGCATAATCTTTTTCAAGTTGAGTCAATATTCCATATGCCCAATTCATAGCTCCAAGAGATTGCTTCATTTGGTCTACGCCAACAGTTATATCAATATAATCTTGATAAAATTCAGGTAATTCCTCAATAGTAGGAACACGATCTACAATCATTTTAAGTCTATCTTTAATCACTTGACATGCAGTTATAACTTTTGCTTCTTCAATCTTTTTACCTTTAATGCTACGTGGTATTTTTGAGGTTCTAACTAAATCTGCTGTCTTTTTTCCTCTCCTAAACCCTTTATCTAATAACTCTTCAGGAGTAGGAATTGTTGGTATCATCATATTATCACTATTCTCAATTTAAGTATGTTTTATTACTAAATATTTTATTATTATTAATTAATTTATATTATTTATTACTAAATATTTTATTATTATTAATTAATTTATATTATTTATTACTAAGTAGTTTATTATTATTAATTAATTTATATTATTTATTACTAAGTAGTTTATTATTATTAATTAATTTATATTATTTATTACTAAATATTTTATTATTAATTATTCTTCATTATTTTTTCTATGGATTTCTTATTTTTATTTAAATATCTGACCTTGGAAAGAGTAAATTTTAATATTATCATTATTTTCTATCCATGCATCATAATTCAATCCTGCTTTAATACATGTTTGGGATAAAAATTCTTCAGTATTCATATTATGTTCTGTTGCTACTTGTGGAAGGAGTAATCCTTTATTATATTCTTTTTCAATAATTAATCCATCTTTACCAATGACTATTTTATCAACATATTCTTTTGGGTCTTTAACTTTGATTAATTTAGGTTTTGTTAGTACTGTTATTTCGATGTCAATGGTAGGTATTTCTTCTTTGATCACTGGTGGAAATCTGGGATCCTCAAAAGCTGCAGATATTGCACTGTTAATTGTTGCTTCAACAAGTGGAAAAATAGGCTCAGGGTAGCCAATACATCCTCTAAGTTGTTTATTTTTATTCAATGTTACAAATACGCCTAATTCTTCTTTAAGTTCATCTGGAGTGTTTAATGGAGGTTTAATAAGATCATGATTTTCAACATATTTTTTAATAGCTGTTTTAGATAAATCTAATAAAAATTCTCCATTCTCTTTACTTAACATTTAGCTACTTCCTCCAACCATAGTATCAGTAATTCTTGTGTGGGGACCACCATCTCCAACAGGAGCACTTTGTCCTGATTTTCCACAAAAACCAACACTTAACTTAAAGTCATTTCCTATACCATCAACATGCTTTAAGGTTTCAAGAATATTTCCAGATAATGATACATCACGTAATGGGTCTTGTAATTCTCCATTCACTATTTTAAATGATTCAGATGCATTAAATTGGAATATTCCTTTTCCAGTATCTACTTGTCCGCCTCTTGAACCTTTTAAATATATTCCATCTTTTATGTCTTCAATTAATTCATCAAAGCTTAAATCTTGTGGTTTTAGGTAAGTGTTACTCATTCTAACTATTGGTTGGTCACTGATTACAGATCTTGAATTTCCTGTGGAATGCATTCCTAATTTTTTAGCAGTTTCTCTGGAATTTAAAAGTGAAATTAGCTTTCCATCTTTAACTAACTGATTAGGTGCAGTTTTAACTCCTTCAGCATCATATGCATAGTACCCAAATCCATCTGTTCTACTTGGGTCATCAATTATATTAACATTATTTGAGCCTATTTGATTACCTATTTGGTCTTTTAATATGGAATCATTTTGCAGTATCAAATCAGCTTCAACAGCATGACCTAATGCTTCATGAATAAAAACACCTGTTAATTCATTGTCAGTTATAATTGTAAATTTTCCAGATGGCGGGGTTTTAGCTTTTAATAATCTTGAAGCTTTTTCTCCTATTTTTCGTCCAAATTTTTCAATATCTGCTTTTTTAAGAACTTCAAAACCAGATGCTCCGCCTAAGCTACCATGGCTAAATTGTATAACTTCTCCAGATGATGCAACAGCATTAAGGAATAATCCTACTCTTGTTTCATCCATTACAATAGAACTGCCTTCACTATTTACAAATACATTTGTTGATTCAGTATCTGAGTAACTAACAGTTGTACTAACTACTTCACCAATGTTTGCTGATTTATAGGCTTCATTTATTATTTCTTTTTTTTCTTCGACACTTACATCAGATACAGAAATTTCTCGAGGTGTTTTCACATTATCATTAACTATATCTATGGTGTCTAATTCAACATCTCCTTTTAAAGATTTTGATAATTTTAGTGCAGATTCTGCCATTTCCTCTAGTTTACTTATTTCACTTGTAAATCCAAAACCCCAAGCTCCATTTTTCAATACTCTAATTCTTGCACCAATGTTTAATCCAGAGTTTATCTCCTGAATTTCCCCATCTTTCATTATTATACTATTACTATTTCCTTTTCCTGCTCTTATATCTGCATAATCTACTTTATCACTAATATTATTAAGTATTTTATCAAAAACATCCTTATGTTCTTCCATTTTCCTACCTCTCTCTTATTTTTTTAGTTTTCATTAAGTATATGATGCATTTCCTTTTTAAATTATTTAATATAATAAATAATATAATAATTAATAATAATAATAATAATAATAATTTTTAGGATATAAATAATATCATGATTTTAATATTCTAATATTTTTTTATTTACTTTTTAACTTATTATTACTATGTTTGTAATAACTATTAAAACTTTTTTTAAAATAAAATTAATAATGAAAAGGTATTATAAGAAACTTTCCAGATTTCTAACATATATTTCAATAAATAATCGATGTTTTATTAAAAATGGAAATATTAGAGGATTCGCATTTAATGTTTCTTTATTTGTTCTATTTTATTGATTTTTTCTTTATTTTTTGTGTTTTTATGTGAGTTTTTTTTAATATTTTGTTGGTTTTGTTGAATTGTTTTTAGTTGTTCTTATTGTTTTTGGTTTGTTTAATTTTATGT
>NZ_LWMT01000025.1 GCF_001639265.1 Methanobrevibacter filiformis | reverse complement strand
TTAAAACCAAAAGTGGAGCTATGTCTTATTTGAAACCAATAATTGAAAGACAGAACGATGAATTAAAATGGACCTAAATGTTATGATAAATCATTATTTTAGTAATAATCAATTTTTCAGGAGGCAAAATTTTGACACAAACGATTTGCCATTTATTACACCTCTTCTTTATTTTTTATGATTATCGTATATATATATATATATATAATCACTAATGTTTAATTTTAATGGAATTAGTATTTAAATATTTTGATTTACCTCTATTTTGCTCTGTCAAATATTTCTAAAGAATGTTTCTTAAAACTGAACATTATTCATTAATAGTTCACTAAATTATATTAATACATTAATTTTAAGTAAATATAATAGAATAATAATGCATATTATCATCTATGAACAACAAGAACACATCTGTTCCAAGTAACAATATATGTTTTCAAATATTAGCAATGTTAGTCAAATAATTTGTAATTGTGAATATGATAATTCTGCAAGATAATATAATATCTTTTTTAGCTAATAATTACAATTGTTTAGTTCATTCCCAATTTTCTGTGTTTAATTTATATTGTAAATCTTTTAATTTTTCTTTTTTTACATTATAATCTGGTATAATTTTTTCAACTTCTTTCCAAAAGTTTTTAGAATGGTTATGTTCTTTTATATGAGAAAGTTCATGGACTACAACATAATCTATAATTTCATCATCAGCCATCACTAATTTCCATGTGAAATTAATACTATTTTTTCCACTACAACTCCCCCATCTTGTTTTTGCACTTGTAATTCTAAAACCTGTAGGTTCAACATTCATTTCTTCTTTAAAGTGGATTACACGGGATAAAATGTGTTCTTTAGCTATCATTTTATATAGATTAATAATAATTTCCTTAATTTGATCATTATTACAAAATTCAGGAATTAAAAATTTATTATCTTCGTAACTTGCAATATTTTTGTTAGTAGAGCATATTTGTTTTTTATTTCCTCTTATAAGTACATAATCTCCAAAATTTAGATTAAATTTCTTTCTTTGATCATGTTCTTTTTTAACTTTTTCAAGATGTTCTTTTATCCAATTTTCTCTAGATTTGACAATTTCATCAATTTGAGCTTTAGATATATTATTGGGAGCTCTAACTTCCACTGTTGTGTCTTTTTTTATTTTAATTGATACAGTTTTCCTGTTAGTCTGAACAAGTTTATATTCTATCATATATGATCTTTAAAATATAATTTAAAAATATAATTAATGGGTAAAGATATAATTGGTAGGTATCAAGTTAATAGCTGTTAGTTAAATAGCTGTTAGTTAAATAGCTGTTAGTTAAATAGCTGTTAGTTAAATAGTTATTAAATTAAATAAGCTAATTGAATTAAATAAGTTCTATTTTAGCTATTGAATTAACTCCTATTCTCATTTTATCAATATTTTTACCCTATTTATTGATTATTTTTCTTGTTTTATCATATTGTATTATAATTTCCCTATTTTTCACTTTTTCTAAAGGCTTATTTAATTTTCTAAGTGTAATTATCATTTCGCGACTGTCTTCAATGATGTTGGCTAAATATTTAATTAAGCTTAGTAAATTATCTAAAAAATCAATTTTATTATCTTTTGTATGTTTTATAGATAGTATAAGTATTGTTATAATTTTTACATTAATATCCAGTTGATTTAGAATGTCTTTCATAAATATTTTATAGTATCTCTCTAAAGAAACTATAAATTCATTACTAAATCTTACAAAATCTTCTAAATTATCTATATCTTCATTAATGTTGTGTTTTTCAGGGCTGTTTTCTTCTGTTTCATCTATTTCTAAAACATTATTGATTAAATTCTCATAAGAATTAAAGAAAGATTCAAATATCTTGTTTAATTGACTAAAAAACAAAATACTGTATAATAAATAGCTATTTAATGGAGGCCATTTCAGTTCTTCTTTAAGATTTTCAATGATTAAATAGATTAATTCATTGTTTTCATTTAAGTCATTATTCTTAGCTATATTTTCAATAAATGATTTATCATGATGTATTTTATAATAGCTATATTCTTTATTTTTAGCATCATATTTTTTTAGATAATCTTTTGCTTTTTTTAATGTTTTTTGATATTCTTTGTTATTAAGTTTATTTTTAAGTTCTCTACTTTCAAAAAAGTTGTTAACTTCTAAATAGCTATTTATTTCGTCTGTAAAATATTTGGGTAAATCATATTTCATATTTAATTCTCTTATTTTTGTTTTAAGGGAATTATTCAAGTAATTTCAATCTTTTTACAACAAAATCTTTATCTAATGACAATAAAAATGATGCTGCTTTTGGTCCTTGTTTTTGCCCTAAAACTACTTTATAAATAGCTTGGAAAGCTTTTTGAATTTTTAATCCTTGTTTATTTAGTATTTCATACATTTCATCATGAAGTTTAGCTGCATCATTGAAGTCATTTTCTTCAATTAAAATAGCTAATTCTTTTAAAAATGTGGTTTGTTCATCAGTTAAAGGTAAGTTTGGAATATTTTTCATAACTTGGAATTTAACGAACTTTGGTGCATATTTTTCTAACCAATTTTTAACTTCATCTACTCTTTTTTCAAAGTATTCATTTTCAATTTCGCTTAATGTTTCATATTCTTTATTTTTAAAAGAATCAGTTAATTGTGAATTTTTCTTTAAAATTTCAAATATTTTCTCATTGTCTTCTCCAGCTATTTGATATGCTACAGTTAAGAATCTGTAAGGTGGTCTAAATGGTAAGTTTGTTTTCTCTGTGTTTTCTTGGATTTTAGACATTTCATAGATTTTTCTGAATTTTTTATCTTCTTTTTCTGATGGTGCTTCTTCTTCATTGTAATATACTTTTTCTACTTTGTCAAATTGTTCTATAAAGTCTAAAAATGCCATTTTAGGTGAGAAATCTTTATGTTTCATTGGTTTACTTCTAAATAAGAAATAATTTAGGCTTTCTGCTGGTGCAATTTCTAGCCATTGTTTTGGGGTGAAAAATACTCCTTTAGATTTACTCATTGCTTCGCCATCTAATGTAATCCATTCATATGGCACTGGATATGGTGCTGTGTAGTTAAATATCTCTTTAGATATTATGCTACTTACATCATAGGATCCACCACTTGCTGCATGGTCTTTTCCAAATGGTTCACATGTAATTTTGAAAATTTTCCATCTTGCAGCCCATTCTACTCTCCAGGTTAATTTACCATTTCCACTGTTTATATCCATTTCACCATCATGACCACAGTCACATCTGTATTGTACTGTATCTTCGTTGAATGCATAAGCATAGGTCGTATTCACTCTTCCACATTCATCACATATAGGGTTGTAAGGTAGCCAATCATTCGCTAAAGGATGTTCTCTGTATTGGTTGAATATATTTCTTATTTCCTCTGCTTTTTCAAGTGAGATTCTAATGTAATCATTGTATAAACCTTGCTTATACATTTCAAATCCTGATTTTGGAGTAAGTTCTATTCCAAAATCATCTAAAACATCAAATAATGGTTTTTCAAAGTGTTCAACAAAGCTACTGCAACATCCTTCTGGACAAGGTATATTTGAATAAGGCATTCCTAAATATTTATCATAACTTTCTGGTAATGGGTATGGAACTTTTCTAAGGGGATCATGATCATCAGCTATCCATATTGTTTCTGCATTTACTCCAAGTTCCTTTAATTTCTTTCCAATAGCATTAGCTATAAACACATCACATGAATTACCTATATGTATGGATCCTGATATGGATGTTCCACTAGCAATCACATGTTTTTCAACATCTCTCTCTTTTAACTCATCAGCTATTCTTTCTATCCAATGTTTCATTTCATCACCATGATAATAATTAGAGTTAAATATTATTTAATTGAAGATAATATCATCAAGATAATATTTATTTGAAGATAATATTTATTCATAAAATAAGTATTTACTTATTATTAGAAATTTATTAAAATATTTAATATTAATTGATTGTAGTATAAGTTGAAATTTAATATTATTAATTTATAAATCGAAATTTAATTTTTATATAATTTTTATAATTAGATAAATCATTTAATTAATTATTAATTAAAGTTTTAATATTTAAAACAAGAAATAATTAAAAGAACTAATTTAAAAAGTATATTTGTATTATTTGATACTTATATATAAGATTTATATAATATATATGCTTTATTTTATGTGTTTAATAAAGATTCTTTTATTTAAATAAATAATTTAATACTATTTATTAATAATTTATTATTCATATACTAATATGAAACAAACATTTCAAACTTTTAAAAAAAGTTTGATCAAAAGCTATTTCCAAAAATAAACCATTTTAAGTATAAGGAATGCTTTTATTTAATATTAAAAAATTTAAGCTATTAAACATATATACTTATTTTAATGAATAATTTAAATTATAAAGAAATTAATTGTAAAGTCCCATTAAATAAAATTAATAGAATGCCTTATAAATGGGATTTGAATATTTATAGAGGCTGTCAACATAAATGTATTTACTGCTTTGCTATATATTCTCATAAATACATGAACACTGAAAAAAGCCTAATGACTTTTACTAATAGTATTAATAATGGTGCTAATAGTAATAGTGTTAATAATAGTTTTAATAGTAATAGTCTTTCTGTTAATACTAATAACAATCATTCTTTTAATTGTCATGATGATTTTTATAATGATATATATGTAAAAAGAAATATTGTAGAGGCTTTAGAAAAGCAATTTAGAAAATCTTCTTGGAAACGAGAAGTAGTTAATGTTGGTGGTGTAACTGATAGCTATCAACCTACTGAGAAAAAATTAGAAATAATGCCTAAAATTCTTGAGGTATTTATAAAATACAGGAACCCTATTATTATTTCTACTAAATCTGACTTAATTCTTCGAGATATTGAACTTATAGATAAATTGTCCAAGCTTACATATGTGAATATTGCAGGTTCAATTACTACATTTAATGAAGATATAAGAAAAAAGATTGAGCCAAACACCTGTTCCTCAATGAAGAGATTAAATATGTTAAGTCGTGTTAAAGAAGAAACAAATGCATAAGTAGGTCTCCATATGATACCTATTATTCCACATATTACTGATGGTGATTATGATTTAGACAGTGTTTTTAAAATGGCTAAGATGATTAATGTGAATTATATTTTACCAGGGCTTTTAAACCTTTATGGAGAAACAAAAACTCATTTTTTTAGAATAATCAAAAACAGTTTCAAAAACAGTTTCAATGATCTTAAAAATACTTATATATCTTCAAAAGCTAGTAAAATTTATAATATGAAGTTTTATAATAAAATAACTATTTTAAATAAGCGTTATGATTTTAAAGATTCTTATAAAACTGTTTTAGATAGAAAATTAAATGAGTTTAATCTTAAAGATAATACAAAACAAAGCACGCTTTTTGATACTTTTTGATTAATTTTTAAAAGATTAAATACCTATTTTTACTAATTTAGCTATTATACATTATCAAAGAAATCTGGTTCAGCTTTATCTAACCATTCATTTACTATTTTCACTGCACAATAATTTCCACACATTGTACATGTATCTGGATCTTCTGGTGGTCTGTTTTCTCTGGTTTTTCTTGCATCTGCAGGGCAAATTGATGCTGAATATTGACCTTCCCAATCTAACTTTTTCCTTGCATTTGCCATAGCTAAGTCTTTTTCTCCATTGTGGATTCCTTTTGCCATGTCTCCTACATATGCTCCGATTCTTGTAGCTATTACTCCTGTTTTAACATCTTCTGGTCCAGGTAGGGCTAAATGTTCTGCTGGAGTTACATAACATATGAAATCAGCTCCTGCTTTAGCTGATGATGCTGCACCTATTGCAGAGGATATATGATCATATCCTGGGCTTATGTCTGTTACAATTGGACCTAACATGTAGAATGGAGCATGTCCACAGAGTTTTTTCTGGATTGTTACATTTGCTGGAATTTCATTTAATGGAATGTGCCCTGGACCTTCAATCATTGATTGAACACCAGCTTCTCTTGCTTTATCAACTAATTCTCCGAGAATAATTAGTTCTTGAACTTGTGCTCGGTCTGTTGAATCAGCTATTGCTCCAGCTCTCATTGCATTAGCAAGGGATAGTACTACATCATACTCTTTAGCTATTTCAAGTATGTAGTCAAAATTTGTGTATAATGGATTTTCTCTCTCGTTTTCAACAATCCAAGCTGATATAAATGCTCCTCCACGAGAAACTAAGCCTCCATATCTTCCTTGTTTTTTAAGTCTGGCTAATGTTTCGATATTAACGCTACAATGAATTGCCATAAAGTCTATCCCATCTTTAGCTTGCTTTTCAATGTTTTTAAACATCTCTTCTTCATTCATTTCAATAGAAGATCCAGTTTTTCTAATAGTTTCAATAGCTGTTTGGTAAATTGGAACACTACCAACTGGTAGATTTGACATTTTTAAGATTCTCCTTCTTATTTCATCTAAATCTCCACCAATACTTAATTCCATTAATGTATCTGCACCGTGTTCAATAGCTATCTCAGCTTTTTTCTCTTCTTCATTGAAATCAATAATATCTGTAGAAGTACCAATGGTTGCATTAACCTTAGTCCTAAGTCCTGCTCCAATACCAGTTGCTTCTATATTTCTATTAATATTTGATGGAATTACTATAGTTCCTTTAGCTACAGACTTCCTAATGAATTCTGGATCTAAATTTTCAGCTTGTCCAACTGTTTTCATTTCTTCAGTTATTATTCCTTTATTTGCATCTTCAAATTGGGTCATTATATCACTTTTATGGTTATTATTGATTTAATTAAAATTTAGCTATTTATTTTAATTTTTAGCTATTTTTTATAAACTCAAGATTTCTTTATTTTATTCAATTTATATTGAATTTAACTTAAGTTTATTTGAGCATTGTTTTGTTTTGATGTCATTGCTTATAAATACTTCTATATCTTTCTAATATTTCTTTAAACTTGAGTTTTTTCAATTAAAATTGACTAATCTAAAAAAACAAATGATATTGAGTTTATTCAAATTAGATTGATTTGTTTTAAATGAATATTGAAAGATATTTTTAAATTAATTAGATTAATTTGAAATATTGGCATAGTCAAGTAGGTTACTGATTCTGGTATTTATTTTCTATGGGCTTGTTTTAGGCTGAACACGATTCATATGTGATAATTATTTGTTAGTAGTTCATTAATCCATTTATTCATTGATTCTTCAAATTTTTCATCTGATTTTTTCTTTCTATATTCATATTTAAGATATATTCTTTTTTCTGATCCTTCCATAATGTGCATTCTTCTCTTTACATGTTTAGGAAGAGTTATTTGGAAATTGAGTTCAGAGGCATTTGAAGTTTTCGGAACACCATCAACCTTTAAATACCAAAAGAAATCATTAAAATTAGGTATTATAAATTTATTCATCAATTGCTGAATACAAGGATGTAAAAATTCTAAATTATCCACCATATCTTCAAATATTAAATCAATCTCTTCTAAATCCTCATTTAAAACCATATCTATAATTTTCTGCTCCTGCTCTTTAATAACTTTTCTATCCTTTCTATTTATTTTACCTCCCTTCTTCTTATAACTAGCCATTATGTTTTTAATACTCGTTTTAATAGCCTTAGGTGTGTGTTTCAAACATAATTGTCTTTTAAACCCATATTTTTCCAGTGGTTCTTTATATTTAGGGTTTAAATCCACAGTAATGTATTTCTCTTCTGGTAAATATGGAGCAATTGTTTCAAAGTATTCATCCAAGTTAGCTGCGGTTTCTTTGGAGTACATTTCATCAAAAACCACATTTCCATTAGCTGCATCATTCATACAAAGGTAAAATGAATTCCATCCTCCATGTGCTTTACACCATAAACTATCAAATGTGTACTTACCTGATGATTTTGAAGGAATAGGATTA
>NZ_LWMT01000024.1 GCF_001639265.1 Methanobrevibacter filiformis | reverse complement strand
TTAATTATAACTATTTTAAACATTTATTTTTTATAAAAAATATGTATTAATGACTTACAAATATTTTAATTTATTTTAATTAGATATCTATTTTTACAAAAAATAATCATTGCACAGCCAATTAATTATTAATCAATCGCATATTTTTCAATCGAATCTTCTATTTCTTTAATTATTCTACTGTTATTTTCAACTTTCACTGTTTTTAATGTTTCTTTATACTTATCTAAATTATCTAGAAATGTAAGGAATTCTTTGTTATGTAATTGTCTATTAAACATTCCATAGCCTAATTTTTCAACATAAAATCCATTTATTAACTGCTCGAAATTTCCTTTAGCTGGAACACTGAAAATTGGTTTTTTAAGAGCAATAGCTTCGCTTATAAAAGTAAATCCACCGTTTGTTAAAACAGCTTTAGCATCCTTCATATCATTGTATATTTCATCTTCATTGAACTTTCTAAAGGTTAGATTTCCATCAGTTTTCTCTTCATCAAAGCCATATATTATAAATTTTTCATCAATCTTTTTTAGTGTGTTTATTAATTTATTATTGGATGTACTTGTTTGATATACTAAAATATAATCTCCATAACTAGTTTTAAGTTCTCTAACTTTATCTCTTATTACTGGAGGATAAATAATGGATTTTTCAGGGTTTTTAACTTCTGGGTAAAAGAAACTTGTTAATATGTATCTTTTTGCAAAGTGTATGTAATATTTTATTATTCCTTTAGCTTTTATCATTTCTATTTTTGATTCTGGAGGATATTCTACCTTGGTTTTCGTAATCATCTGTATATTATCTATACTAATTAATGGTACATTTATAATGGTGCTTAAAATATTAATATAGTTTTCAAAGTCAGATATTAGTATGTTTGGTCCAATTTCTTTGGCTTTTTTATATAATGTTCCATAGTTTTCTTTCAAATTATTTGGAGTATCTTTAATTGCATTTATTAATGTTTTTTTGTTTCGAACTTTGTTATTTTCATAAACTGTGTTAAATCCAGTAATTTCAAAGACATTATCAAATTTATCATTGAGATATTCATACCCTCGATCACTTGCAAAGACAAAAATCTCATATTTTTTAAGTAATTCCTTAATAATCACAGCACTGCGAACAGCATGCCCCATACCTTCTCCACAAACACTATAAAATATTTTTTTTCTTTTATATGGGGTTATTTCAGAACCAATTGATTTTTCATTTTTTAATAACTTTATTTTCTTGTCTTTTTTACTGTTTTGGGATTCTATTCTTTTAATTAATGTGTTTTCTTCAATTAAATCCTTTGTGTTATGACCAAAACTATATTCTAATTCTTCTGCATCAGTTCTTCTTCCTCTAAAATCATTAAATGTACTTCTCCCATATTGTTTTGCAAGCTTAATTAATCCTTCTTCTTCTAATCTTCGTGTTGAAACAAGTATTTTAGCATCTCTTAATACTTTGAATTTCTCTTGTTCTGCAATTCTTTCAATATAATCTGTATCTTCTCCATAATTTAAACTTTCATCAAACCCATTATATTTGTTATGTGCTGCTTTTTTAACAATTATTCCATAACATCCTGCTCCATGAGGTTTAATTTTCTCAAAAGCTATCATAAACCAGTTTGCAATATTATGTAAAAATTTATCTCTTATTTTTTCTGATAATGGATTCATTAAGGTTATTCCAATACTTCCCTCTTCTCTTTTTATCTCATTTAAAACTTTTTCAAGATAATTCTCAGTAAGTTCTAAATCAGAGTCTAAAAATAATAAGTATTCTCCTTTAGCTATTTCAGCACCTTTATTTCTTCCAATACCTGGTGTTCCCCCAGTAACTATTCTGCATCCATGTTCTTTAGCTATTTCTCTTGTTCTGTCAGCTGAATTAGCATCTGAGACAATTATCTCATAATTTGTGAATTTTTGAGATTTAATACTTTTAAGTAATTTTGGAAGGTATTCTTCCTCATTATATGTTGGAATGATAATACTAAGTTCCATATTCTATCTCCTAAGTGTTTATTCAAATATAAGAATAAAAGTTCCATGACATTGAAAATGCGTCTGTTCTATTTTTTAAACTTTTAATCAGACTATTTAAAAGCTCCATCTCATTATAATCAGAAGCAATTTTTATCTCTGTATTATTGTTTATATTATTAGATGAAACTACTTGATAGCTATTGTTTAGGTAATTAGGTATATTGCTTATTTTATTTTCATTTAAATCATTGACATGGTTTATTAAGTTTATTTCGTAATATTCGGGATTGGTTCCTAAAATAGATATTGATATTCTAAGTATAATTATTAAAATTAGTATTAAATGTGGAATACTTCTTTTCAAATCAATAATTATTCTTTTTTTATTTTTAAATATTGGGTTTTCTCTTGCAATTTCAATATAATAATATATTTTCTTATATGTTTCATTAATTATTTTTTTATTTTTAAATATTTTTCCAAAAATGTAATCAATAAAATCACCATCAAAATAAACAAATAAAAATCCATAAATTCCAATGATTGTCGGAACTGCAAAAAAACCTCCATCAATTACTCCAATCAGTCCACATGTTCCAGCTAGTAGTAGAATAATTCTTGTTGGGGCTAATCTATTCTTTAAAGACAGTAATGTCAAAACAAAAAGAATTATCATTAAAATGACTATTAAATTAGCTATTTGGGGAATATTTCCATATAATGAATTCCCAGTATGGATTCCTGAAGGTACGTTTGAAATAGCTGAGGTTATTATATTTCCTAAAACTGCTTTAAATATATGTGAATGGATTAAACTGGTTGTAGTTGCATCTGGAACCATAGATACAAAAATAGTGAATATTCCAATATTATAATTCAGTCTTAGGATAATTTCAAGTATCAAACCAAAAACAATTGTTATTGAAAATAATATTATTAATAATTTAAGGTAGAAATCACTACTTTTTCTAGATATTGAACATTTTTTATATAATTTATTAATAATTGATGATTTACATCTAATTGAATTTATTTTACTTTTTCTATATCTTTTGGAAGAATAGCTATTATTTTCATAGTTTTTATTACTTAATAATTGGCTAAATATAATTAAAATTCCAAATAATGCGAAAAATAAAATATCTTTTCCTTTAGAAGATCCCATTAGTATCCATTGGGTCACAGGTCGTATAAATACATCTAAATTATTACTATAAAATATTAAAATTGATATTATTAAGAACAGGATCCCTATTATTGTGTAACGACTTATTTTCATCTTTAAACCCTTATGTTAATATTTTAGTTAATTTAGTAATTAAATTTATGTATTAGTTAATACTATAAATTAAAAATTAATAATATAATATTAAGTTAATGCTATAAATTAAAAGTTAATACTATAATATTAAGTTAATACTATAAATTAATATTACACTTAGTACTATAATTAACACTTATAAAATTAATATTGTTTATAATATTGTTATTAATGAGATTTATAATTTTCTTTAGATAAAATGTTGTTATGGTTATAATTATAATAATGTAGTGTAGTTGCATGTAGTTGCTTATTTATTATTTCTATGAAAGGGGTTTTTAATAATTTCTATTGATTATTTTGTGTTTTTAATATTAATTGGAATATTTGTAGGCATATCTTCTGGACTTTTAGGTGTTGGGGGAGGATTTTTAATGGTTCCTCTTCAATTCTTCCTTTTAAGTTCTATTGGTATCGAATCAGACACAGCTTTAATGATATCTTTAGGTACAAGTCTAGCCGTTATAATTCCAACATCAATATCTTCAATTTATAAACACAACAAATTCTCAGACTATACTAATTATAGTGTAAAAATAGGAATTATATTAGGGATATTTGGGATTTTAGGAGGTTTTTTAGGAGGATTATTGTCAACACATATTCAGGGAGACCTTATTAAGACATTACTAGGGTTCTGTTTAATTGGCATTTCACTAATCTTGATTTCAGATAAATTATATAAAAATAATGCTGATAGATCACTTAATACTTTCAGTATTAATTTTAATGAATTTGATATTAATTGCAATAATTTCAATAACTCTAATATTTATTTAATGGCTTTTTTAGGATTTTTAGGAGTTTTAGGAGTATTAGTTGGATTATCCTCAGGAATGTTTGGTATAGGTGGTGGACTTTTTATAATTCCTATACTTATTTTTATTTTTAAATTTTCAATGAAAGAATCAACTGCAATATCTTCTATTTTCATTTCATTAACAGCTATTGGATCATTGATACCTTATTTGTTAAGCAACCAAGTAACTAACATTCCACTTGTTTTTGGTTATGTGTATTTAATTAATTTTATTGTAATAGCTATTTTTTCAATTCCATTTTCTCAAGTTGGAACTATATTATCTAATAAAATTAATGAAACTCCTCTTAGGAGAATCTTCGCTATTTTAATGATTTATATGGGGCTTAGATTATTAGATTTTGATATAATACAAATAATCTTTAATCTAATAGCTATTTAATTTCAGAACACTAAAAGGAAAAGAAGTAATAGTAAAATTTGAATAAAAACATGATTTTATTAGAAAACCTTAAAAAATTATTATTTCCTTGAAATCCGAAAAGGAATCAGAACAAGAAGTTATATTGTATGATAAGTAGATATTGTATGATAAGTAGATATTGTATGATAAGTAGATATTGTATGATAAGTAGATATTGTATGATAAGTAGATATTGTATGATAAGTAGATATTGTATGATAAGTAGATATTGTATGATAAGTAGATATTGTATGATAAGTAGATATTGTATGATAAGTAGATATTGTATGATAAGTAGATATTATTTAATATGCATAACATATAAGTCTTAGACTCTAATCAAAAACGGAAAATGTCAGAGTATAAGGAATTATCACATCTTATGAAAAGGACATGGGGAATATAACTAAAAAAATACGTAGATTAAAAGAAAAAGAATTTATTAAATTAAAATAAGGTAAAATATTAGTTTTGTTATTATTTAATAAATGTTACAAATATCCATATTATTATGAATACTATAAACACTCCATATAATGTCAGTTGGGTTTTCTTGACTTTCTTATTTCTTTCACTTAGAACTCCTTGACATTTATCTGAACAAGTTGTTTCATCTAAAGGGATTGGTGTCCCACAAACAGGACAATGCTTATGCACATCTACCATATTTTTATCTCCTATTTTTAATTGAATATTTATTTTTATTAATTGTGGTATATTGATAATATAAATAATAATTATAATTTATGTAGTTTTAAATCGTATCCTTTGTCATATATTTTTTGATTTATTCATTTTTTCATTTTTAACTTTATTTAAAAATGATTTTAGTTCCTATTTTTTCTTTGTTTACTGCTTTGATGAGATTTTGAGGGTTTTCTCCACTGGCTATTATGGTTTCTAGTTTTCCCCGTTTTATCATTTGAATAGCTGTCATGTCAAAGAATTCATAGGTTCCTGCATTAACTTCTTTATCTTTAATAAATTCAATCATTTCTTCTGCAGTTATTTCTTCAATTAATTCAGCATCTTCATACTTATTAGGGTCTTTATTGTACATTCCATCAACTGAAGTCAAATTTATAAGAAGGTCTGCTTTAACATATTCTGCAAGAATGGCTCCAACTGCATCAGTACTATGGGCTGGTTCGGTTCCTCCCATAATCACTATTTTGCCGTATGCTGAATAGCTATGTGCTTCATGGAAGTTAGTTGGAATTGCAGGGTATGCAATATTTCCAAGGGCAAGTGTAAGTAATTTTGCATTGAGTCTTGTGATTTCAATTCCTATATCATCGCATTGGGCTTCACCAGAGTTTAAGTCTCTAGCTATTTTAATATACTCTCGTGCAGGCTTTCCACCACCAACAACTATGAATATTTCATGGTCTTTGTGTAATTCTTTTAGTATTTCCCCATATTCTTGAAATTTTTCGTGACTGTATTGTTTTATTAATATTGATCCACCTAATGCAATAACAATTCTCATGAACTCACCTATTTGTCTATTATTGTGTATTAAAGTAAATTTTTAATCTATGTTATGGGCTTTTGGTTATATGGTTATTTTAACAATTTGGTAGTATTTGTAATAATTCATTTTTAATAGTATATATTCTTATTTATTATTCAATTATTTAAATTTATTATCAATTGTTTTTAATTGTACTTGAAATAATCGAAATAATGAATAAAATTATATATACTAATTTGTATAAAGTAATAATATTATTAAATAAAACAACTTTTGAAAACGAGAAATCGAAGATTTCTCTAATTTACTCTGGAAATAAAAGTTTGATCAAAACTATTTCACAAAATAATCATTTTAAACATAAAAATGCTTTTATTAAATTGAAGCTTAATTTTATTTATTTATATAACTAATTAAGTTTAATTATTAATATTTTTACTTAATTTCATCATACTTATTACTATTTAATTAAAGGGTAGGTAATTAAATGTCTGAAATATCATCTAAAGAATTATATGAGTTTAAAAAAACACTTGCAGAATTAGCTGATAAGAAAGGAAGGGGAACTGAGCTTGTTTCAGTATATATACCTCCTGATAAGCAACTTAGTGATGTTGCTAAGCATATGCGGGATGAATCAGGTCAAAGTGCTAATATTAAAAGTAAACAAACTAGGAAAAATGTTCAATCAGCTATTGAAGTTATAATTCAAAGGTTACGTCTTTTTCAGCATCCTCCTGAAAATGGTTTGCTTCTTTTTGTTGGAATGATTCCTCGTGGAGGTCCTGGTACTGAAAAAATGGAAACTTATGTTTTTGAACCACCTGAACCTATTCAAACATACACTTATCATTGTGACTCTCAGTTTTACTTGGAACCATTACAATACATGATTGATTCTAAAGAAGTTTATGGAATAACTGTTTTAGATAGGAAAGAAGCGACATTGGCTACTTTAAAAGGAAAAAGAATAGATATACTAAAACATTTAACTAGTGGAGTTCCAGGTAAACATAAAGCTGGAGGTCAATCACAAAGAAGATTTGATCGTCTTATTGACTTAGCAGCTCATGAGTTCCTTAAACGTATAGGTAGTCATATGGACGATGCATTACTTCCAATCGAAGATCTTAAAGGTATTATTTTAGGAGGTCCAGGTCATACTAAAGAAGATTTCTTTAAAGGAGATTATCTTAATTATGAACTTAAAGATAAGATTATTGATACTATTGATACTTCTTATACTGGTGAATTTGGTATAAGAGAAATTATTGATAAGTCTGAAGATCTTCTTAATGAAATGGAAGTAATGAAAGAAAAGAAGCTTGTTAAAAGATTCTTGTCTGAGCTTGTTCATGATGATGGGCTTGGTGCATATGGTGAAGATGAAGTTAGAAAATTCTTAGAAATGGGTGCTGTTGATGTTTTACTCATTTCTGAAGATTTGAAACACACAAGACATTATTTAAAATGTGTTAATTGTGGGTTTGAAAAACAAGTAACTTATAAAGATCCTCGTGAAGATGAAAAACATGTTTGTACTAACTGTTCAGAAAAAATGAAAATTTCTCATGTTAAATCTCTTGTTGATCATTTCATTGAAATGGCTGAAGAACTTGGTTCTGATGTAGAACTTATATCTTCAGAAACAGAAGAAGGAACTCAACTTTTAAAAGCATTTGGTGGCATTGCAGCTATACTAAGGTATAGACCCACTTAATTCACCTTAATTTTTTTAATAGCTATTATTTAATACTTATTAACCATTTAATACTTATTATTCAATAATTATTGGCTAATAGCTATTATATTTAGAATCAATAATACAAAATAAACAGATTCAGTGAGAATTATATGGAATTAGCTAATTGTAGGAAAGTATACTAATTCCAATAAATGTCTTTAATACTCTTTAATACTCACAGCTGTTAAGTTAAGGATTTTTCATGTTAGATATGTAGTGTGTAATGTTGTGATGTTTTTTGTTTATATTCTTATTTTTCTTTTAGCATGTTTTTTATTCTTGATATTGTTAGTCTTGTGTGTC
>NZ_LWMT01000023.1 GCF_001639265.1 Methanobrevibacter filiformis | reverse complement strand
AAAACACATTAAAAAAGTTTAAAACTAAAACACAAAAAATAGACCAAAAAACTAAAACAAAAACTAAAAAACATCTAAAACCATATCCAACAATCATAAACCTTTATTTTAATTATGGATAATCTCCTATAATAAAAGTTTTGAATTCATTAAATATCTTATTATCTATTAAAATGAATGTCTGTAGGTCTATCAATATTATTCTATATATTAGTTGTTTTTAAACAAATATCTTCTGAATTGAACTTATTTAATTTATAGTTCTATTTAAAATTCATTTATAAATGTGTTATTAATACTTATTATTACTTATAATCTCAATTTAGGTAAAAGGTGGAAAAATAATGAAAAAACATTGGGTTTCGAAAAAAAGTTTTATTTTAATTATAATGATATTCTTGGCATGTTCCATATTTATTAGTTCTACATCAGCAACGCAATATAATGTAACTAATCAGAGTTCTAATCAAGACATTGATGATCTTATTACAAATATGAGTGATAATGATATTTTATTTTTTGAAGAAGGATTATATCAAGATAAGATAATAAAATCAAATAAGAGTAATATTAACTTAACAGCTAAAAAAGGAAAGGTTTTATTTAATGGGTCTGGGTCTGCTAATAATGTAAATGCTATTGAACTCAATGGGAATTATATAAACATAATAAACATTAGTATATCTAATTATTATGATGGGATTAATTTAAATGGTAATCATAATAATGTATATAATTCTGATTCTAGCTATAATGAAAATGGAATATGGTTAGAAGGTGATTATAACAATGTTTATAATAGTACTACATCTAACAATAACAATAATGGAATTCTTGTAATAGGCAATTATAACAAGATTTATAATTCAACATCAAAGAATAATTTAGATGGTATATGGTTTGTTTATAACAACAACACAGTTTATGATATTATATCTAATGATAATCAGGGCAATGGGATCTATTTTGGAGGTAATGATAATAGTGTTTATAATTCTTCTTTTAGAAATAATGGGTTAGGAGTCACTTTTTCTGGAAATAGAAATAGTATTTATAATGTCATATCTAATGATAATTATGCTGGGGTCTCTTTTGAAGGTAATCGTGCATATGTCTATAATTTAACAGCTAATAACAATGTGGGTGATGGGCTTCTTATAACTGGTAATTATAATAATATCTCTAATGTAACAGCTAATAATAATTACTTTGGAATCTATTTGCTGGGAATATTTAATAATGTATATAATTCAATAGCTAATAACAATGGTAATTATGGAATACATTTCACCCCTGGAACTAATATGGACACTGGGGATGGTTCTGAGGGTGATGATTTTGGTGATGGTGGTTTCTTTGGTGGTTTTTTAGGTGATGGTTCTGAGGGTGATGATTTTGGTGATGGTGGTTTCTTTGGTGGATTAGTTGATGATGAGTCTGAGTCTGGCTTATCACCTACAACTAATACTTATAGTAATCTTTACAATTCTATAGCTATAAATAACACTTTTTATGGAATTTCATCAGATGGAGGTAACACTACTATATATAATTCAACAGCTACTAATAATGGATTTCTTGGAATTTATCTATTTAAGGATAATAATGCTATTTATAATTCTACCTCTGAAGATAATCCAATAGGAATACTACTTGAAGGTAATCATAATAAAATTTTCGCATCTAATATTTTAAATAATAATATTGGTGTTCAAATAATGGGATCTAATTCTAGTATAGTTGGAAATATTATTGCAGATAATAATGTAACTATGTATTTTGAACTATGGGGAAATAGAATTATAGATACGAATGTTAATTTTAATTTAATATATAATAATAGTCTAAATTTTGATATTGGTACTGATTCTAGTATAGGTATTACTAATGCTAATTATAATTGGTGGGGCTATGATATAATTCCTTATAATTATGATATCGAAAATATTTCAATAGATTATTATATTACAAATATAACCATTACTAACAAATCTAATGCATTTGTTGGGGATGATTTATTAATACAATATTATTTTGTAATGAATAATAATGGTGTTATTGTAGATCTACCTAATTTAGTAGCTAAAATAAATAATATTAATACTAATAATAGTAATACTAATTCTTACTATCTTTCTGGAGATTCAAAAGATGATATCAGTATTCCTTTAGATTCGCTTGAAACTAAGTTTTCTATTATATTTTGTGGAAAAGAATTTGATAATTTCACATATATTACACATTATGGAACAGGTAAATTAAACATTAGTAATTACAGTGAAATTGTAGGAAAAACTATTAATATTACAGTTAATTTAACTACTGAAAATAACAATCCTTTAAAAAATAAGAATGTCTCAATTACTATAAATGGAACAAGATATAATTCATCAACTAATAATAATGGAATAGCTACATTTTCAATAGATTTAGTTAGTTCAGGAATATTTGAAATAGTGGCTTCTTATGATGAACATGAATACAATGTTCCTAATGTAAATAGTACATTAATTGTACATGCGACTGGGAATATATCAATTAATTCTCCAGTTATTGCCATTATAAACGATACAATTACCATTACAACTACTTTTAAATCATATAATAATGTTTTACTTTATAATAAAACTATTATTTTAATCATTAATAATGTAAGCCATAGTGAAAAAACTAATATTGATGGGGTAGCTACTTTTACATATCTTACAAATAAAACAGGAATTCTTCAAATAACTGCAAAATACAATGGTACTGATTATATAACTTCTGATGTGAATAAAACACTCACAGTTAATAAAATAGCTACAAGTATGACATTAGGTAATTTAACTGGTATTTATAGTAATAATGTTAATTTACAGTCTACTTTAAAGCAAAATGGGTTTAATTTGAGTAATGTTACTGTTATTTTTTATGTTGATGGTATTGAAGTTGGTAGGAGTGTAACTAATGGTAGTGGTGTGGCTGTTTTTAGTTGGAAGGTTAATCAAGTAGGTAATTTAAAGTTAGAAGCTGTTTTTAATGGTACTGATTTTTATCTAAGTTCTTCTAATGCCAGTTTAATGAGTGTAAGTAAGGGAAGTACATTTGTTGTTGTTCCTAATTTTAGTGGTGTTTATGGGGATAATATTGAGTTAAATGCTACTTTAAAGCAAAATGGGTTTAATTTGAGTAATGTTACTGTTATTTTTTATGTTGATGGTATTGAAGTTGGTAGGAATGTAACTAATGGTAGTGGTGTGGTTGTTTTTAGTTGGAAGGTTAATAGGGTAGGTAATTTAAAGTTAGAAGCTGTTTTTGGTGGTACTGATTTTTATCTAAGTTCTTCTAATGTTAGTTCAATGAGTGTAAGTAAGGGAAGTACATTTGTTGTTGTTCCTAATTTTAGTAGTGTTTATGGGGATAATATTGAATTAAGTGCTACTTTAAAGCATGGTGTTTCTCCTTTGATGGGTGGTACTGTTATTTTTTATGTTGATGGTAGTGAAGTTGGTAGGAGTGTAACTAATGGTAGTGGTGTGGCTGTTTTTAGTTGGAAGGTTAATAGGGTAGGTAGTTTAAAGTTGGATGCTGTTTTTAATGGTACTGGTTTTTATTTAGGTTCTTCTAATGTTAGTTCAATGAGTGTAAGTAGGGGAAGTACATTTGTTGTTGTTCCTAATTTTAGTGGTGTTTATGGGGGTAATATTGAGTTAAATGCTACTTTAAAGCAAAATGGGTTTAATTTGAGTAATGTTACTGTTATTTTTTATGTTGATGGTATTGAAGTTGGTAGGAGTGTAACTAATGGTAGTGGTGTGGCTGTTTTTGGTTGGAAGGTTAATAGGGTAGGTAGTTTAAAGTTGGATGCTGTTTTTGGTGGTACTGATTTTTATCTAAGTTCTTCTAATGTTAGTTCAATGAGTGTGAGTAAGGGAAGTACATTTGTTGTTGTTCCTAATTTTAGTGGTGTTTATGGGGGTAATATTGAGTTAAATGCTATTTTAAAGCATGGTGTTTCTCCTTTGATGGGTGGTACTGTTATTTTTTATGTTGATGGTATTGAAGTTGGTAGGAGTGTAACTAATGGTAGTGGTGTGGCTGTTTTTGGTTGGAAGGTTAATAGGGTAGGTAGTTTAAAGTTGGATGCTGTTTTTGGTGGTACTGGTTTTTATTTGGGTTCTTCTAATTCCAGTTTAATGAGTGTGAGTAAGGGAAGTACATTTGTTGTTGTTCCTAATTTTAGTGGTGTTTATGGGGGTAATATTGAGTTAAATGCTATTTTAAAGCATGGTGTTTCTCCTTTGATGGGTGGTACTGTTATTTTTTATGTTGATGGTAGTGAAGTTGGTAGGAGTGTAACTAATGGTAGTGGTGTGGCTGTTTTTAGTTGGAAGGTTAATAGGGTAGGTAATTTAAAGTTGGATGCTGTTTTTGGTGGTACTGGTTTTTATTTGGGTTCTTCTAATGTTAGTTCAATGAGTGTAAGTAAGGGGAGTACATTTGTTGTTGTTCCTAATTTTAGTGGTGTTTATGGGGGTAATATTGAGTTAAATGCTACTTTAAAGCAAAATGGGTTTAATTTGGGTAATGTTACTGTTATTTTTTATGTTGATGGTAGTGAAGTTGGTAGGAGTGTAACTAATGGTAGTGGTGTGGCTGTTTTTAATTGGAAGGTTAATAGGGTAGGTAGTTTAAAGTTAGGCGCTGTTTTTGGTGGTACTGGTTTTTATTTGGGTTCTTCTAATGCTAGTTTAATGAGTGTGAGTAAGGGAAGTACATTTGTTGTTGTTCCTAATTTTAGTGGTGTTTATGGGGGTAATATTGAGTTAAATGCTATTTTAAAACATGGTGTTTCTCCTTTAATGGGTGGTACTGTTATTTTTTATGTTAATGGTCAAGATATAGGTAGGAATATAACTAATAGTAATGGAATAGCTATTTTAAATTGGAAGGCTGATCAAATAGGTAGTTTAAAATTACAAGCTATTTTTAATGAGGATAATTTTTATTCATCATCATCTGATATTAATTCTGTTATTGTAAATAAAAAAACTAGTTCACTTAGTGTTTCTAACTTTAATGCTGTGTATGGGGATAAGATTAACTTGTATTCTATTTTAAAACAAGGTGCTTATCCTATAATTGGTGAAGTTGTTGTTTTTCGTGTTAATAATGTAGAAGTAGGTAAAAACCTAACAAATAATAATGGAATAGCTACTTTAACTTATAAATCTAATCAAACAGGTAATTTAAAATTACAAACTATTTTTAATGGAAACAATTTATATATTGGATCAACCAGTAATAATTCCATAGAAATAATTAAAAAACAATCTTTAATTATTATTTCCAATTTCAAAGGTAATTATAATAAAAATATTAAATTAAAAGCGATATTGAAAGATAATAGTAATAGTTCCATTAATAAAGAATTTATTAATTTTCATGTTAATGGTAAGTATGTTGGTAAAAATAGAACTAATTCTTTAGGTGTAGCTATATTTAATTACAAAATTGAATCTACAGGAATTTTTAAAGTTAAAGCTGAGTTTAATAATGGAATTAATTATCTAAATTCTAATAGCGAAAGCTTATTAACAGTTCCTAAACAAACAACAATAAAACTTAAAAATTTCAGCAAGGAAGTGGAAAAACTGTTATATTTCATACTGTATTATCTAGTAGTGGACCTGATAAAAATAGTTTTACAGTATCTATAAAAATTCCTAATGGTTTTAATATAGTTAAAATATGGATTAAAAACAAACAACAAACTACTGTTAAATATAATAAGAAAACTAAAACTGTTGTTTGGACAGTAAAAGATATTAAAATCGTAAAAAGTCATTCAACTTGTATTATCATAACTTTAAAAACAAATAAAAAAGGTATGTTCTCATTTAAACCAATTGTTAAAAAATTTAAAGGTCTTAAAATATCATCTAATAATAAAGCTACATTTAATGTTTTTAAATAAAAAATAAGGAAATTGAAAAGAAATTGGGAATGTAGTAGAGAATAATATATCTCATTATCTTTAATTTTAAACATCTTTAATTTTAAACAACGTTTTGTCAGCTTATTCATACTTATTAATATATAAATCATTAAAATGATAGTATAATCTATGGAAAAGAATGTGGTGCTATTTGATATTGATTATATAACTAAGGATGAAAAGGCAGTTATTCGTCTTTTTTGTAAAGATAAAGATGGTAATCAAGAAAGAAGTATAATAGCTATTGATGAATCTTTTGAACCATACATTTATGTTATACCAAATGATTTCAAAAGAGCAGAGGAAGATATAAGGGAATTAGGTTTTGAAAAAATTGAAAAAGTGGTTAAAAAAGATTTTCAGGTAGAAACTGAATTTTTAAAACTTATTTTTAATCATCCTCAGGATGTTCCAAAACATAGAGATACCATTTCACATCTTGCTTCTGTTAGGGAAATTCGTGAACATGACATTCCTTTTTATCGTAGATATTTAATTAACAATGATATTTTTCCAATGTCTAAATTAAAGTTATCTGGGGAATTTATAGATAAATATGAAGGGCTTGAAAAATCTAGTGCATTGATTTTTAAATTAGATAGTTCTCCAAAATCAGTTGGTGAAGATTATTCTAATTTTAGAATTCTTAGTTTTGATTTAGAGGTTAGAAATCCTAAGGGGATGCCTGATTCAAAAAAAGATGAAATAATCATGATAGGGGTTTCTACAAACACTGGAATTAATAAAGTTTTGTCTACTAAGGATGAAGATTTAGACTTTGTAAATGTACTTGAAACAGAAAAAGAAATGATAAAAACATTTATAAATATAATTAAGGAGGAAAATATTGATATTCTTGTTGGCTACAACTCAGATAATTTTGATTTTCCATATCTTCGAGATAGGGCTAAAATTTATAATCTTAATTTAGATATAGGAATGGATGGATCTTCTATTAAGTTTTTAAGACGAGGAGGTTATCAAAACTCAGCAAGTTTTAAAGGTCTGATCCATATTGACTTATATTTGGTTATGAGACGTTATATGAGTCTTGAAAGGTACACATTAGAGAGAGTTTACCTTGAATTGTTTGGAGAAGAGAAAATTGATGTTTCTGGAGATAAAATATGGCAATATTGGGATAATGGTGGAAATGATTTAAAAAGGTTGTTTGAGTATTCTTTAGATGATGTTGTAGCTACATTGAAGATAGCTGAAGTAACTTTGCCTTTAAGTTTAGAGCTTACAAAAATAGTAGGTCAACCTTTCTTTGATATAACTCGTATGGCAACAGGTCAGCAAGCTGAATGGTATTTAGTAAGGAAAGCCTATGAAATTGATGAAGTTATTCCAAATAAGCCAAATGGAGCAGAATTTAACTCTCGTAAAGGTGATAAAAATACTGGAGGATATGTTAAAGAGCCAGATAGAGGATTACATGAAAATCTTGTTCAGTTTGATTTTAGAAGTCTGTATCCAAGTATAATTATATCAAAAAATATTTCACCTGATGTATTACTTAAAAAAGATCATTTTACAGGACATTATATTAAAAATATTGTAAGTAAAAAGTTAGATGGGAAAGAACCAAATCCAGAAGATTTTTATGTTGCTCCAGAACATTTTAATATGTTTGCAAAAGAACCTGTTGGATTTATTCCATCAGTTCTTGGAAATGTTTTAAATGAGAGAATAAGGATTAAAAAACAGTCAAAAGAAACAAATGATGAGTTAGAACGAAAATCTTTAGATGTACAACAACAAGCATTAAAAAGACTTGCAAATACAATGTATGGGATTTATGGATTTTCCAGATTCCGATGGTATTCTATGGAATGTGCAGAGTCAATTACAGCATGGGGAAGAGAATTTATTCAAAACACGATGAAACAGGCTGAGCAATTTGGTTTTTACGCAATATATGCTGATACTGATGGATTCTATGCTAAATTCCGACAAAGTCCAGAATATAAGGATTCTGAAAATAAGGATTAATAGCACAGCTGTTAAGTTAAGGATTTAATCGATTCTATAGAATTGCCTTAAATTAAACATTGCTTCTTTATTTTTTTCTTATTTCAGAAACTTCTTCTACAATTGGTTCTATTTTTTCTTGGTGGGGTTT
>NZ_LWMT01000022.1 GCF_001639265.1 Methanobrevibacter filiformis | reverse complement strand
ACTATGGAGAACTATGAAAAATATACTACATAGAAACCCCATTCCAGATATTGAATACCTAAAAAAGGAAGTGGTTAAATTATACTACGAATTAGTTGATGAAATATCTTTTGTCGAAAATTGGATAGATGAATATATTGTCAAAAAATAGGTATCATACTATAATATAAAAAATGAGAAATCAGTAAATAAAGCATTATTATGTTTTAATAAAGCTAAAATAAAAATATAATGAGAATTAGAGATTAAATAGAAAAATTTTCTATCAAACCTCTTGCCCATACAATAACTTTTATGTTATATAATACACATATGAATTTTCATTTTAATATAAATTTTAAGAAAAATAATACTTAAATATTAATTATTATAAACATGATATAGTAGTATTACTAACCTCTATGTGTTGTCGAACTACATATTTTAAGAGGAAAACTCTCCAAAAGATTCCTTATTGTTATTTTATTAATTATTATTAATTATAATTTTTAATATTACTTTACATACATTTTTATATGATTTATCATATATCAATTTTTCTATTAATAATAATATCTACTGATCATAGAATGGTTCTCTGTTGTTTATAGCATCTATGAATATTTTTTCTAATTCTTCATCTGTTGCATTGTTTCTAATTGGACCAATTATATCAATTAAGTTGTCATTTCTAAGAAGACAGGGCTTTATTTTCCCTTCAGGAGTTATTCTAAGTCTTGTGCAGTTTTCACAGAATTTAGTATTATCCATTGGACGAACTACTTCTATTTCACCATTATCAATGAAATATTTTTTTCTATCTTGCATAAAATTTCTTGTTTTGATTTTATGAGCTAATTTTTCAAGAGATTTTTCTATTGGTTCCATATCAACATGATATTCATTATTAAATGATTCATCACTACAATTTTCTGATTTTAATAGCTCTATTAGTTGTAATACAAAATTATATTCTTTACAGAAATTAAACATATCCATAATTTCATTATTATTAATATTTTTCATAACTACCATGTTAATTTTGATTGGATCAAGCCCTGCTTTATATCCTTCAAGTATTCCTGATTTTGCTTCTTTTAAAAAGTTTTTCGTAGTTATCTTCTTGTATGTTTTTGGATTAAGTGTATCAAAGCTCACATTTACACGATTTAATCCTGCATCTTTTAAATCCTGAGCATATTGGTTAAGTAAAATACCATTTGTTGTTATTGATATGTCTTTAAAGTTTAGTGTGCCTGTTTTTTTAATTATATCTACAATATCTTTTCTAATTAATGGTTCTCCTCCAGAATATCTTATTTTTGTAATTCCTATTTTTTTAGCTATTTTAAGAATCCTATATATTTCATCTGACGTCATTTCAAGATTTGAAGGTAGCATTCCATCATGATGACAATATAAACAATCAAGATTACATCTATTCGTTAGAGAAATTCTAAGAGATATAATGGGACGATCATAGTTATCTTTCATATTCATTTATAGACCACACTAAGTTAAACTTAAAACACCTTAAAACACTGATTTCGCAAAATGATAAAAAATCAGAAATTTTTATCTATATAATCTTTAAATCTTAAATTTAAAAAAATATAAAATTTACAAAATCTCATATATTCACTTTAATCAGAAATCAATATCCAAATATTAATTTAACACTGATTTCGAAAAAATAAAAAATTTTTTCAAAATCCGTTCTAATCTATAAAAACTGATTTAACTTCATATGATAGGATTTTGCAAAATTTTCTATTTTGCGAAATCAGTGTCTTAAAGTGTCTTAAAATATTATTTTTCTTTATTTTGTATTAATATTTCTATTTTATCAAAGTCATTTACCCCAAATTTCTTGGTTTTGAGTGTCTTTAACATTCCTATTATTGAATTTTTTAAGAATTGATTTACAAAATAATTTAAGCCAATTACCTTTTCATTAATAGCTAAATTAACTTCAAATTCATTTGGATCAATAGCTATTTCTCCTTTTGTTATTGCTTTTCCAATTGATTCTCCATCACTATAGCCACATTCATTAGTATAGAGAGTGTTAGTTATATCATGAGAATGTTTCTCTATATTATCAACAATATCTATTATATCATTATCATCTAAATTAAAAACATCTACTTGCTCTATAACATATTCATCATTTATTTCTGGTGAAGTGGATATTTTACTATAATTATAATTTTTAAATCCTTCAATTACAACAAAATCAGGTTCTTCAATTATTTTCATTAAGAATAGTAACCTTTCAAGTGGAATTTCTTTTTGAATATTGAAAAATGCAGTATCCCCCATTCCTACAACAAGTTTAGACCCTGCTTCTTTGTGTAAGTATGTATCTTTGCCTTTATGATCTATATCCATTTTATGATGAGAATGTTTTATACTTCCTACTTTAAAACCTCTGTTATTTAATTCTTCAATTACTTTTACAGTTAATGAAGTTTTTCCAGTATTCTTTTTCCCAACAATTGATATTATTCTAATTAGGATTCCTCCATATTTTAAGGTATATAAAAACATTTCTAATGTTTAAAGACTTACTTTTTGAAATAACCTTTGATTAAACTTTTTCTAAAAGTTTGTTTCATTTATATAAATCATATGTGTTCATTAATATTATTTAAATTATTGCTAAATGTTCATGATAAAAATGAATATTTATACACTGAATTGAGAAAATAAAAAATTTTCTCAATTCTCTCCAGAAGATGTTTAATCTGATTAAAATACACATGAAGAGATTTTGCAAAATTTTCTATTTTACGAAATCAGTGTATTAAATTATAATTTAGACGCTGATTTCGAAAAAATAAAAAATTTTTTCAAAATCCGTTCTAATCTATAAAAACTGATTTAACTTCATATGATAGGATTTTGCAAAATTTTCTATTTTGCGAAATCAGTGCATTAAATTTTTGTTTATGTTTAACCCCTTAAACCTTTATCTTGATAGTTTGATAGAGGTGAGAGTATGCTGTTGTCTTCAATACCACTGGTGTAGCCATAAATGGTTTTAATTTTGTCATTTATTACACCCCAAAAGTGGGCAACAGATATTTCAGAAGGACATACCTCTTCACATTGTCCACAGTTTGTACAGGAATCTGCCATATGCACTGCTCTTCCTAAATGGAATAATGGTGCAGCTGGTATTAAACCTTTTGTAATCCAATCTGGTCCTGATTCTAAAATACAATCTGAACAGTAACATATTGGACATGCTTCACGGCATCCGAAACATTTCATACATCTAGAGAATTCTTCGCTAAATTCATTGAATATTGAAAGAATATCTCCTTCTAAATCACCATAATCCCGATCTTTAGCTTTATTAGCTAATTTAACCATGGATTGATCTATTTTAGCTCTGATTTCTACTCCTTTTGGATTAGCTTCTTCAACATTAACTACTCCAGCAGAAACAATTTTATCAAGAATTTCAGCACCTTTTTCAGAGAACACCTCAACGAATGTTGCTTTTCCAGCTAAGGGTCCAATAACTCCCCAGTTACCTAAGGCAATATCAGCCATAGATGGAATATTGACTTCACATCTTTGACAGTTTGTTCTTCTTCCCCAACCTTCTTCTTCAAGTTCATCAATACTGATTTCTTTTTCTCCGTTAGTGGTTTCAATAATTAATTTACCTTTAGCTATTTCTTCTTTAACAACATCATCAGGATCTAAGTTAAAAACTTCATCAATCATAATACGAGTTTTGTTTGGTGGCATTGTACCTCCACAATTAACTCCTACCATTATTAAATTATCCTCTTGAACTCTTCCTTTTTTAATGAGTTCTCTTAAAGTCATAGCATCACATGGTTTACATGTTACAGCTATTTTAATATCTTTTAAACCATCAAGGTATCTTTCAACAACTTTAGCTAAATTTAAAGTACCACAATGAAGAGAACCAGCTGATTTTTCAATATCTCCTGAATCAGTTATAAGTGTAGGAACAGCATCATATAAATCAGCTGCTTTTTCAACAGCTAAAACTGCATCTACAACATTGTTATCGAGGAAATACTTCATTAAAGTAGTTACAGCTCCACCATATTCTCCTTTAGCAGCAATGTTATCATCAGCAGACCACATGTAACATACATCATTAACTTTTACTACCATTTAAATACACCCCAATTTCTCTATAACAACAGCACAAACTTTCAACTCAGCCATTTTAGATTTCGGATCTAATTCCCTAGAGGTGGTCAAAAAGTTTGCAGCACATTCAAAGAAATGCATTGGTATGTTAACTTCTCCTTCCACAATATCATCAGTTACTCTTGCAGGAATTTCAATTTCTCCTCTTCTTGATTTAACTTTAACTGTTTCTCTATTTATAATACCAAGGTTTTTAGCATCAACAGTATTGATTTCAACATACCCTGTAGGTAACTCTTTATCTAATGTTTTACATCTACGAGTCATACTTGCATGGTAATGGAATATAGTTCTTGTGGTAGTTAAAATAAGAGGATAGTCCTCGTCAGGTAATTCAGAAGGACCAATATAATCAGCAGGTTCAAATACACCTAATCCATCTGGGTGTGCAAATTTATCAATGTGCATTAAACCTTGACCTGGATGATCTTCAGTAGGACATGGCCAGTGTAAAGCTTCAGGTCTTTCTAACCTTTCTCTGTTCATTCCAGCATATTGAGGAGTAATCTTCCTCATTTCATCAAAAATTTCTTCAGCATTATTATATGTGAACTCCTCAGCAAATTTAGGGTCAATTCTTTCTGCAATTTCTTTCATTATTTGCCAATCATATTTAGCTTCACCTGGAGCATCAACAGCTTTTCTTACTAATTGTACTCTTCGCTCCCCATTGGTAAAGGTTCCTTCTTGTTCACCCCAACCAGCAGCAGGTAAAATAACATCAGCATATCTTGCAGTTTCTGACATGAATGTATCTTGAACTACTAAAAAGTCTAAATTTTCCATTGCTTCTATAACATGGTTAGTTTCAGGATCAGATAAAACAGGGTCTTCACCAGTGATATACATACATTTTACATCTCCACGAGCAGAAGCATGAATCATTTCAACAACAGTAAGACCTGGAGCACAATTATCTAAAGTACAGGACCAATTTTCTTCAACAGCTTTTTGTGCTGCAACTGAAACAACTTTTTGGTAACCTGGATAGTCTGTTGGGAGAGCTCCCATATCACAAGCACCTTGTACATTATTTTGTCCTCGCAGTGGATTAACACCAGATCCAACCTTACCAATATTACCTGTAAGCATAGCTAAGTTTGCATTAGCCATAACATTATCTGCACCATGTCTATGTTCTGTAATTCCTAATGAATATACGATAGCTGAATTTTCAGCTTTAGCATACATTAATGCAGCTTTTTTGATTTTTTCAGGATCTGCTTCAGTTATTTTTGCAACAGTATCTAAATCGTATTTTGATACAGTTTCTTTTAATTTTTGGTAATTTTTGGTTCTATTTTCAATGAACTCGTCATCTTGTAAACCTTCATCAATGATGATTTTCATTATACCATTTAATAAAGCAACATCTCCACCAGATTTAAAGTCAATGTATAAATCAGCTAGCTTAGCTGTTGGAGTATAACGTGGATCAAGCACAATAATTTTTGCACCGTTCTTTTTAGCTCTAATTACTCTTCTACCAAACAATGGGTGAGCTTCAAGATTATTTGACCCAATTATAAATATAACATCAGAACTTTCAATACTAATAAAGTCGTTTGTCATTGCTCCAGAACCAAAGGTTCTTGCGAGCCCTGCAACTGTAGGTCCGTGACAAATTCTTGCACAATGGTCTACATTGTGGGTACCAATAACAGCACGTGCAAATTTCTGTGTAATATAGATATTTTCATTTGGAGATCTAGCACATGCTAAGAATCCAACTTCCTCAGGTTTATAATTTTTAATTTTTGAAGCAATTAAGTCTAATGCCTCATCCCATTCAGCTTCTCTAAAGTTACTACCATCAGTTATTTTTGAGATAGGAACATCTACTATTGCAGCACCTTCGTAGTCTGCAGCAGCACCTACCCTAATTAATGGTTTAGTGAGTCTGTCATCTCTTTGAAAAAATTCGTGTGCGAAAGTCCCTTTAGGACATAATTTACCTTCATTAACTGGATGTCTTTTCCATGGTTCCACACCAACAACCTTGTTATCAACAACAACAAGGTTTAAACCACACCCAGTTCCACAATATGGGCATATTGTTGGAACATATTTCATTTCTACCATATAAATTCCCCTTTTAATGATTTAATACAATATATAAATTATAATTTAATTAAATATGTATCTTAGTCGATTAATTTAATTAATATAAATTAAAACTTCCGTATACTTCAATTAATATAGTAACATCTAAAACCAATGAAATTAATAAATTTAATAATTTTTAACTATTTTTAATTGAAAGACTAATTCAACCAAAAATCAAATTCAAGCTATACATTAAGTTTATGGTTTCTATTATAATAATAACTTTTTATAATTTTTTAATAAAGTGTTAGGATTTTATAATCCAATATTATTATTTTTATTTTATAACTTGTTAGTTAAGTTGATAATTTGATTAAAGTACTTAGAATATCTAGCACATTGTCTAATCGACAAAATAAAAAAAATAGCTAAATATAATATAGCTAAATATAATATGGCTAAATATAATATAACTAAATAATATAGCTAAATATAATATAGCTAAATATAATATAGCTAAATAGTATAATGTTATTAGTTCTTAAAAGACCCCTAAAATCTTAAAAGACCCAATAACATGAGTATTATTTAGGATTATATTTTTTGACCTCGCAGATAAGTGAACCAGTAAATAACTCCTACAAAAACGGCTCCACCAATAATGTTACCAATTGTAACAGGAATGATGTTACCAAGAGCTTGTACCCATGTAATATCACCAAGGAATATTCCTAATGGTATGAAAAACATGTTAGCTACACTGTGCTCAAATCCAATAGCTACAAAGGTCATGATTGGGAACCAGATACCTAATATTTTACCAATAACATCATCTGATGCTATAGCTAAATATACTGCAAGACATACAAGCCAATTACAACCTATACCTCTAAGTAATGCTTGACCCCAATCAAGTTTAACCTTAGCAGCAGCGACTTTAAGTGCACCAGCGGAAAATGCAGGATCTGCTGTGATTACACCAGACAAATATGCAAGAACAAATGCTACAAACAATGCACCTACAAAATTGAATACCCAACTTAAAACCCAATTCTTAGCAAGACCTGTACCACTTGATTTACCAGTTAAAACACCTACAGTCATGTACATGTTATTACCAGTAAAGAGTTCAGACCCACCTATTATAACGAGCATTAATCCTACAGGGAACACTCCACCGAAAAATAATTTAACAAGACCTGGCGGGAATCCAGCAGCTGCCATTCCTCCAGTTACAATTTCAGCAAGTAATCCTCCAAATGCAATATATGCACCAGCTAAGAAACTCAAAATAATTGTGTTTCCTATACTTGATTTTTCCTTAGTACCTGCAATACCTGCTATTGCTTTAGCAGTATCTGCAGGACTTTTAAAAGACGAACCCATTTAAACAACCTCTTTTTTATTAAATATGTAATTCATATTTAATAAAATTTTAATATGTAAAGTAATACTATCAGTTACTCAATTTTTAAAAGTTTGTAATCACATAGTATTAATTAGATATAATCAACAATCATATAAAAATAATTTATTATAATCAACAAAAAGCAAAAGTTATATAGATATTAAAACAAAAATATTAACTTACATGTTTAATCATGAAAAATACTATTTTTGAAAGTTCCTTAAAATGATTATAATTATTAAAAAATTATTAATTATTATTTAAATAATAAATGAATAGTGAAAAATATTCATTTTATAAGTAAACAATAGCTATTTTAATATTTATTAATCTTTACTAGTTAATTATCAATATTCAGATTTATAGATAGTAATACTATTTCTAAAGAGTTAAGCTATAAAATATGAAACAATTAAGTAAAATTAAAGTTTATATGGGACATCTATTCAGTTATACCATTATAAATTAAAATAATTTAGAAAAATAAGATTAAGAATTTATTTTTTATTACACAATTATTACTTTATATATACAATTTTCATAAATAGCTATTAAAAAAATATTAATTAAACAGTGAAC
>NZ_LWMT01000021.1 GCF_001639265.1 Methanobrevibacter filiformis | reverse complement strand
ATCTTCATGCAAAACCATAAACACCAACTCAACAAAAACTAAAAAACACTAATAATATATTACACCCCATAATATTTAAAACTAAGCATAACTAAAAAGAATCAAAAAATAATTATTGCACAGCCAAATTTCTTATTTTATTTTTTTTATTTACTATATTACCATTATTACTCATATCAAAACCATAACTTTAAAGGAATGGTTCTATATCTATTTTTAATTGTTTCCACAAATCAACATTTGATCTTGGAGACTCACTAATTAGTTTGTAAATGTATAGCATATTTGATTTTGAATAGTCATCAATTGGAGTTAGTTCTCCATATTTTAAACTGAAGCTAATCATGTTTATATTATTTTTTTGAATATTTTTAGGTTTTAATTCTTTAACAAATCTTTTTAAAAGATTATATTGGTATTTAAGATTATTGTTATCTAATTCATCGATTTTTCTTTTGTATTGTGTTTCTATATAATTTATGGAATAATTAATAGCTATTTTATTTAATGGGTAAAAATACTTGGTTTTTCCTATCCTTTTGAAAATAGCTATATGCTCATTGTTTTCTCTTGTATTTTTGTGAAATATTGATTTGATATTATCAAGTTGATTAAATTTCATGTTTATTTCTCCAGGTATTACTTTTTTTATAATAATTATTCTAATAATTATCTGTCTCAATTTAATTTATGAATATTGTTTAATAAAAATATATTGTTTTTATTATATAAAATATTACATTATTTTTATTATCATTATTAAAATTAGTTATTATATTTTATTATTTCTAAATTATAAATATGGTTTATTAAAATATTAATATAAAATATTACTTGATAATCATTTACATATTAGTTTATAATTTTTATTAATTGTTTTTATTATAACAAATATTATATACAAAATATATATTTCAAGTGTAAGTTTTTATTAAGTTTAAATATTTTTTAAAATGCTTAAAAATACTATAAATTATGTGCTGTATATAGATGGAACTACTACTTTTTTCTATGTTTTGATTGTTTTGTTTTTGAAAAATTCTTTAGTTCGTTATACTACAGTTTAACGAACTAAATTTATTACTTTTAAATTAAAAAATCATACTAGATTATATATTATTTAACTGAATTTTATTATCATTATTAATAACTATTCCTTGAACAATCATAGAATCAATAACATTAATTATTTTTTTTGTAGTTTTTGCTGAAGTATTTCTAAAACCAAATTTACTTGCAACTTCTTTAACTAAATCATTATTAAAAAGTGAGCTATTGTTTTTCAGAGATAATTTAATGTTTTCCTCAATTTCTTCATTAGAAATCAAGTCTATATTAGGTTTATTTCTTTTTCTCACCTGAATTTCAGAGTTTTGAGAAGAAAATAAGAAATCATCAATGATGAAAATCTCACCTGATGACTCCGCTTCAGAAATTCCATTATTAATGGTCTTTTTAAGCTTAGGAGTTGCTCGCTTAGTATTACATGACTCTTTTATAATGGCTATTACTTCAATTTTATGTATTGGTCCTTTAAGTGTCACTATGTCTGAAATATATTTAGCTACTTCTTCATTAGAACTATTATATAATTTTTCTAATGAACTTATGGATAATGAATCACTTGATCTATATGTATCATTCTCTTTTTCTGCACTTTCAACATTTTTTATATTTTCTTCATTTGTCTTATTAGTGTCATTTCTATAATTATTACTAATTTTATTGTTAGTAATATTAGTACTACTATTACTTGTATTATTTATTTTATTTTTAACTTCAAAATCATTATTTTCAAGACTATTTACTTTAGCAATTCTATTATTATTTTTATTATTATTATTATTATTATTTTTAATAGCTATATGTTTAGTATAATATATTGGATCCTCAATTTCTCTTAAAGATTTATTAATATAATTCACTTGACTTTTTATTTCACTTATTGTCCCAGTGACTGATTTCAGTTTATTATCCATCGAATTAAGGCTTATTAAATTGAAATCATCCATGATTTCTATATCATCAACAACAAAATTATCTTCATTTTCAAGATTAATTTTTAAATTATCTATACTCATGTTCTTAATATCATTATAATCCTGATTTATCCTGTTTTCATCAACTTCATTATTTTCATCATAATCCTTAATTTTTGTATCAAGTTCCTTCACATTTTTCTCTATTATTTTATTATCATAGCTATTTACATTTCCATCATGGAGTTCATTGTTTAATTCTAAATCCAATTTAGATTTGAATTCAATCTTTTCCTTTTTCACCTCATATGAAATATTAGAACTTTCAACATCTTTATTTTCATTACTTCTTATAATATTAGGTTTAATTATATTATTATTATTATTATTATTTTCACTACCTGAATTAGATATTGGATTTTGATCAGCGTTAATATCGTTATATGTAGTATTTTCTAATTCAAAAATAATTTTATCTTTTGGGTTAATATATTTGTCCTTAATTTTATAATTATTATCCTTGACTTTTGTTTTCTCAAATGAATCTACTGAGTGATTTTCCATTTCTTTTTTTAAGTTAGAATGCTCAATGCTTTCTTTTTTAGTGAATTCAATATGCTGTATCTCATTATTTTCTTCATTATCAGCATATTCTGGTATTTTTTTAAGTTCTTCAATATTCTTTTCTTTTTCAGTTGTTTCATAAATATTATTATCAATAATATTTTCAATGTTTTTAGAGTTGATATTAATATCATCATACTCAACAGTTATATTTTCATCCTTTTCATTTTCTTTATTAATCAGGTAATCATCAGGATCATTCTTATAACTGTCATCATCAATATCTTGATTTAAATTTAAATCTTCACTATCTATTTGGTTGTAATCTAATGATTTATTATTTTTCCATTGATTTAAATTTTTCAAACTATTAATTATTGTTTTAAATTTTGATTCTTTTGGAAAATTATCTTTATATTCTTCATCTACAACCTCATTGTCTGGAGCTTGTTTATCTAAAACTTTATTAATAAAAGTATCAATAAAATTAATATTGTTCTTATTATCATTACTTCTATCGTGTTCATTATCTTCTTTAATTTCGTTATCATTGACTAATTCATTTTCATGATTATTAATAGGACTATTTTTATTAATATCATTATCTTTATTAATACCATTATCTCTATCAAATTTGTTTTTTATATTGCTCTCATTATCATTTGTATTTAATTTAGGTTCTTCATTTATTTCTATTTCTGAAGTAAATTCATTATCTTTTATATTATCTTCAATTGTATTATCATTTATATTATTTTCAATTGTATTTTCGTTTTTATAATCATTAAAATTATTTAGTGGTTTTTTCTCTGGAATATTCTGTTTTTCATTAATGGGGGCAGATTTAATAGCATATTTACCATTATTTTCTTCAATTTTCTCATTAGTTTCAATTTTTTCAATTTCTATAGTGTCATTAATATCTTCAACTTTATTTTCTTTTTTATTATATTTTGGATTAAACCCTATATTTTTATTATTAATAATGGAAAATTTATTATTATTCTCATTATCATGTTGAGTAATAAAATTATTTGAATCATTAATACTGAAATTTTCTTTAAAGTTTAAATCTTCTCCTGAAATAGTTCCTTGTTCTATAATTGCTTCTCCTGAAATAGTTCCTTGTTCTATAATCGATGTATTTTCTTTTTCAAATAGTGTTTCATCTTCTGAGTTGATAGATGTTGTTTCTATTTCTCTGTTTACTAATTTATTTTCATCTTCTGTTTCTTCTTCTATTTTTTCATGTTCTGATTCTTCTTTTGTGGTTTTATATTCTTTTTCTTCTAATTCTTCTAGCTCTGTTAGTTCTTCTCTTTTTCTTCTTTCTTCTTCTAATTTTTCTTCTGCAATTTTTTGTTCTTTTTCTCTTTCTAGTCTTTCTTTTTCTCTTTTTATTTCTTCTTTTAGTTTTTTTTCGTAGGCTTTTCTTTGTTCTTCTGCTTGAAGTTCTTCTGTTATTGTTTGTTCTTTTACTTTTTTAATGTGGTCTAATAGTTTTGTTCTTGATATTTCTCTGTTTCTGTACCAGTCAGTTGACCATAATCTGTATAATTTCCATCCTAACCCTATTAATACTTGTTGCCTGAGTCTATCTCGGTCTCTTGCTACTCTTGATGATGAGTACATTTCTCCATCACATTCTATCCCAAGTAGATATTTTCCAGGATTATTCTCATCTACAATAGCTAAATCTATTTTAAATCCTGCAGCACCAACTTGTTTATCTACTTCATAGTTATTTTCAATAAGGAAATTATATACAGAATCTTCAAAATTTTCACTTTCTCTGATTTCTTGGTTTTGTTTTATTTTAGAAGACAGGTTTTCAGCATAGCTTAAGAAGTTTTTAAGTGCTTTAACTCCAAATGGAGGATTAGAGGTTAGATGCATGTCATAGGACTTGAAGTTTGAGAACACTATGCATTTTTCTCTGGCTCTTGTGATTAACACATTTAATCTTCTTTCTCCTCCTTCTTGATTTAATGGGCCAAAGTTAAGAGTCATCTTTTGGAATTGGTCAAAACCATAACCAATACTAATTAATATAACATCTCTTTCATCCCCTTGAATTGTTTCAAGGTTTTTAACGAAAAATCTTTCTTCATTTTTATCTGAGAATAATGGTTCCATTTCTGGATGTTTTTTACGTTCTATTTCAAGTTCTTCAAGAATTGCATTCATTTGAGCAACAGAAAATGTTCCAACTCCTAAACTCTTTTTATCACCATACCTTCTCAGATGATTAAATATTTCTTTTACAACTTCTCTAGCTTCTCCTCTGTTAGATGAGGATTTTCCTTTATCATATATTGTATCTGGATTGTATATTGATTTTAAACCTAATTCTTCAGTATCATGTGAAGGTGATGGATAAACCAATAACTGGTTATCATAAAATTCTTTATTAGAAACATTAATTAAGGATTCATGACGACTTCTGTAATGCCATTTTAACATCCTAACTGGAAATGATAACTTACAAAGGTGAAGTATACTTTCCATGTCTAATGCAGTGGCAGTTTCTTCTTCACTTTCACCCATTGCAAGTTGGTCAAAAAAGGATGTTGGAGGTAACTGCTGAGTATCTCCCATGACTACTGCAGTTTTAGCTCTCATAAATGCTCCAAGAGCATCTTCAGGTTTTACTTGGCTTGCTTCATCAAATATGACTACATCAAACTCTAATTTAGGATTTGTAGGATCTAAATACTGAGCTATTGAAAGTGGACTCATCATGAAACATGGTTTTATCTGTTTTACAATTCCTCCTGCTTTTTCAAGAAGAGTTCTAAGTGGCAGGTGACCTTGTTTTCTTGTAAACTCTCCTGCTAATATTTTAGCCTCTTCATTATCAGTTTCACCAAATATTTTAGGAGTGTTTTCACTTAATTTATAAAATATTCTTTTTCTGTTAAGTTTAATTATATCTAAATCTAATTTATCAAACTCTGAAATCTTGTTTTCATGTAATTCTCCAATAAATATAGATAGTGTCTCATTTTCCTGAAATATAATATTAAGCAAGCTATCTGCGAAGTTACCATAAACTAAATATCTAACATCTTCTTTTTTAATATTTCGCTCTTCAATTGATTTTACAAATCCTCGAGCACTTGTATTTAAACATGAATCTTTTATATTTAAATACTGTGACCATAGGTGGAGACTTGATAATTGCCCTTTCCACTCATTCAACTGATTTCTCCATTTATCAAAGCTTACATAATCTGTTTCTTTTTTAAATATTAATTTGCTTCTTGGATTAAGTTTTGATTCAAGTTTTTTTAATTTTTTATAGAATTCCTCTCCACTTTTAACGTAATCCTCTAAAGTACTATTAAAATCCATATCAAATAAGCTATTTGAAAATAGTTCTATTGTTCTTTTAGTGTAAATCCCACTTTTAAGTAAATAGCTAAATTCACTCATCCACTCTGTAACATTTTTAAGATCCTTAATTGAGGTATTCAAATGCCAAAGTTCTCCAAAGAATGAATTTCCTTTACTTTCAATAGTTTCTATCTCTTCTTTTTGTTTTATAAATCTTTTCAAATCTTTAAGGTCTTTAAGAATAGCTTTATCATTAGATAGTTTATTTTGAAAATTAGGTTTGTATAATGACTTAACTTCATCTTTATGTGATTTATTGCTAAATAATTTAAATTTTTTATTTGTAAATTTCTCAAATTCCTGAATAATTGGGTTTAAATTTTGATAAATAGCTGAATCTTTAAATTTATCCATTATGTCCTTGGATTTTTGATAATTATTTAGTTGTTCTATTAAATAATTTCCTTCCTCTGGGTTATTATACCATCTTTTATTAGTTATTACTGAACTGTCAATAAGCTCACTAGTATGGTTTTCAAGGAGTTCAAGACCTTTTAATGACTTTTTGTATGTTGTAATGTCTGTAGGTACTTTAATTCCATATACTTCATTTAATTTGTTACTTTCGCCAACAAAATCATCTAATGCAAATAATGAATCATTGATTAATAGCTCAATTTCTCTTAAATCTCCTGGAAGTAGACTTTTAGGGCTGCATTTATTCCAAGGATTTTTAGTACCTAGTGCTTCGTATAATTCGGCTAAACTTTCAAGATTTCCTATTATGTCATCTAATTCTTTCTTTGTAACAGATTCTGGTGAACTTACTTTAACAAGAGGAAGTATCATGTTTTTCTTTGTGAATTGGTCTTCAGCAAGTTCTTTTAATCCATAAAGTTCATAAGGACTCATTTGGATTTCATACATTTGTTTGTGAATAACTTCAGCATAATTATCAAGAACAAGCTTTAAGCTATCTAATTTATTGATAATTTGAGTCATATCAAGTTTTGCTTTACTTTGTTCATGTAATGACTTTTGAAGCTCTTTTAAGATTTGTTTTCGTCTTGTTTTATGGCTATGTAATTCTAATATAAATTTTCCAAGCCCCACAGAATCCAGTCGACTTTTTACAACCTCAAGTGCTGCCATTTTCTCACTAACAAATAGGACACTTTTCCCACTTGCAAGTAATTCAGCTATTAAATTCACAATTGTCTGTGATTTTCCAGTACCAGGAGGTCCTTCTACAACAAGGTTTTTTCCAGCTTTAACATCTTCAATAGCTGCAATTTGTGATGAATCAGCATCAAGAACATGATACATGTCATTATAAGATAATTCAAAATCAATATCTTCTTCTTTAAATGAGTTTTCACTGTCATGATGTTTTGGATTGAATATTGCATCAATAAGCTCGTGTTGTGTTAAATCTACATCTTTCCAGCTATTTGGGTCAAGATCATTGTACATTACAAATTTTGTAAATGAAAAAAAACCGAGTGCAATATCTGGAATTATCTTCCAACTTCGTGTTGCAGGACTTTTTGAGATGGTATTTTTAACCTCTTTAAAATAATGGTCAATAGCTTCAATATAAGGCTTTGGACTAAATTTTGGTAAGTCTAAGCCTTCTTCTTTAAGTTTAGCTTTTAGTGAAATGTTAGTTTGTATTTCCTCACCACTCCAATAAAGAGAAAATGATTTTCCAACTTTCTTTCGTTTCATTGTCATTGGGATAAGTACAAGAGGTGCTTTTTTCCCTTCTTTAGGTTTAATATTATCTTTCCATTCTAAAAAACCAATAGCTAAATATAAAATATTATATCCTTGTTCTTGAAGCATTGTTTTAGCTTGCTGATTAATATAAAACAATCTTTTTTGAAGTTCAGAAGGTGTTAAATTAGTTTGAAGTGAAGTGTTTCCTTCTTTAAAAATTGTCAAATCAATTGGTGGATGCTCCCATAAATTATGAAACTTTGATGATTTTTTATTAACTTTATCCTCAACACTATCTTCATTATCCTTTGACTTTTCCTTTGGGATAAACTGCATCTTTTTTTCTTGTAAAACAAGTACTTGATATATATGGGTCGGTGAATTATTAATAACTTCTAATGTTTTTGCCCTTGGCTTAAAATTAAGAAGTTGATTTCTTGAAGTTAAATCAAGTAGATTTTTTCTAAGATTTTCAAATTCTTTTGTAATTTTTTTTGAAGAAGTTTTTACCATATTCACCACAAAAATAAAAATAAGTTTAACAAACTAACAATTAAGATATGTTATATTTATATATTAATTAATAAATATACTTTTCTAATTTTTAACTAAAAATTAATATTT
>NZ_LWMT01000020.1 GCF_001639265.1 Methanobrevibacter filiformis | reverse complement strand
AACATAACCCACTTAAAACCCAATAAACTAAATAATAATCCTTATTTTAACTTAATATTACTTCATCATCACAATATAAACCAATAAATATCAATTAACTAATCAATGAATTATGGAAGATCTCCTATATATTATTAAAATTAAAAATAATGATTTTATTAATCCTATTTTTTAAAAATAATAACTAAATACTTCTTTTTTATAACTATTAATGTGTAATTACTACACAGATATATATAAATCTTTCTATTTAGCTTTAGTAGTTAATTATATATAAATACAAAACAAAAGTGTAATTAATACACATGGTGAGTGAGTATGCCCAATCATATTGCTTCTGGTCTTAAATATTTAGCTGCAGTTGAACTTAAAAAGAAAGGATTAAATCATCAAGAGATTGCAAAAGAGCTTGAGATGGATCGTAGTACTGTTTCCCATTATCTTAATGGACGGAACCTTTCATGGAACTCAATTGAAGTTGCAAAAACAATAACTGACTTATGTTCTAAAGACTTTCTTCTTATGGTTCAATCACTGTTTCGGGACACAGAAAAAACCCGTAAGATCATTAAAATATGTAAAGCAATAGAATTTGAAGGTAAAGTTTCAGATTCATGTATTGGTTGCGGATTATGTGTAGATTTGTGCTTGATGAAAGCTATTAAGTTAGACTCATTGAAAGCTCATATAAACTCCATTTCTTGTTGTGGTTGTCTTTCATGTCAAGAAAGTTGCCCAACGAAATCCATAAAAATTTTGGAGGTAGAAGATGATCGTTAATACGAAAGAAGTTGAAGATAACGACTTTAACATAAAAAGATCAGCAGAAGAATTAAGAAGTTTATCTTTCAAAGATCATGTATGTGTTGGTTGTGGAATATGTGAATCAACATGTCCTGTAGAAGCTATTACCTTAGGTGATGTTGGAGCTATTGTTAGATCTGACAATAACCAAGCGAAAATAGCTATTGCTGAAGATAAATGTGTTCTCTGTGGTTTGTGTAGTGGGGTGTGTCCTGTAGATGCACTATATTTCACAATAGATAATGAGCCAATCTCTGAGATCGAATCATATCCTAAGTACACTTCATCTGTTGAAATTGATGATGATGAATGTATATACTGTAAGAGATGTGAAACTGCATGTCCAAGAGAAGCTATTACAGTAGCTAGATCATTACCAGACAGATCTAAACTTGTAACTGGCGAAATTTCAATAGACACTGAAACATGTATCTACTGTGGTATTTGTGATGAATTGTGTCCAGCAGATGCTATTGACGTTGAAAGTGCTCCAGGTTATGAAAACATAGAAGTAGACACTGATAAATGTGTGTACTGTTTAGTATGTAAGAAAGCTTGTCCAGTAACAGCTATTAAAGCATCATGCAGGATCTGTTCTTATGGGGACTATGATATTAAACCAGAAGATGCTGTAACTACAGGAAATGTATTCATTGATGATGAACTTTGTGTAAAATGTGGATGGTGTGAAGGTGTATGTCCGACTTCAGCTGCAAAAGTCACAAAACCATTTGATGGAAAACTAGAAATTCAACAAGATAAATGTACAGTATGTGGTACTTGTGTTGATATTTGTCCATGTGATGTACTTGCATTTACTGAATCAAGTAAACCTGGTGAAATAGTAGAGAATGTATCTAAAGATGAAGAATTCTGTATCCAATGTGGTGCATGTGCTAAAGCATGTCCTGTTGAGGCTATTGAAGTTACAAGAACTGCTATTAATTACACTCCAACTAAATCAAAAGCTTGGATAGAGAAATTTGAGGCTTTAAAAAACTAATTTTAACGTGATTATATGGAACTTAAAGTAAATCAAGATAATTGCCTCGGTTGTGGAGTATGTGTTGTTGCATGCCCTGTAAATGTATCAATCAGCCCAGAAGTATCTGGGGGGCATGGATCTAAAACAGAAGAAACTATAATGATGGTTGAAAATGGTGTTATAAAACTTTTCAATGAAGAAAAATGTGAAAAGTGCGGGACATGTCAAATGTTCTGTCCAGTTGATGCCATATATTTAGAATAAGGGGAGCTGTAATTTATGACTTATGTTGATAAACCACCAGTACCTAATGTTGTTAAATTTGATGAACCTAATGCTAAAAAGAGAAATAAATTAGAAGTTATGTTAAACACTGGTAGTGACATTTATCAGGGTGCTTGTAAGAAAAGAGGTTCAACTTTAAAAGATGAATACAGACATGCATCTGGTACAGCTTACATGGATCCAAGAGATATGGCACGTTTAGGTGTTAAAAACTGGGATAAGGCTATTGTTAAAACTGCATGGGGAGAAGTTGTTGTATTCGTAGCTCATTCAAGAGATGCTCCTCACGAAGGACAAATATTCATTTGTAAAGGACCATGGGCTAATGTTATAGTAAGTCCTGAAACTTACTGTTGTTGTGATCCAACTTACAAAGGAGTACCTGCAAGTATTGAGAAAACTGACGAAGAACCGTTACTTATGGCAGATTTAATGGCTGAAGTATACCAAAAATACAAAAAAGCAGAAGATGATTCCAACAAACTCGGTAAAAAACCAGATAATAATATAGATTGGTATTAAGGAGTTAATAAAGGAGTTAATATTATGGCATACGAAGAACCAATTACTGATTACGACTACATTGTAGAAAATTGTACTTGTGCATTTTGTGGTTGTAATTGTGATGATTTAGTTTACCTGGTTAAAGGCGGAAACGTTAAAGGGGAACTAGAAGATAATGTTGTAGTTAGTGGATATGTTGATGGTGGACATGTTGTAGGTGTAAGACATGCATGCCGTTTAGGTGCAAGTAAAGTTATGGAAGATATGGACCAAAGACTACTTGTTCCAATGATAAGAGACGCAGAAGGAAATCTCGTTGAAACTGACTGGGACACTGCACTTGATAAAGCAGCAGAGCTTATTGCTGGATCTGTAAGACCAGTATTTTATGGATGGAGTGAAACTTCCATTGAAACCATGAAATTTGGACTTGAACTTGGAGAACTTGTTGGTGCAGTACTTGATAATCAAGCTACAATCTGTCACGGACCTTCACTTCAAGCTGTTCAAAATGCAGGATATCCTGTTATGACATTAGGTGAATGTAAAAACAGAGCAGACATGATTGTTTACACTGGAAACAATGCAATGAATTCTCACCCAAGACATTTAGCAAGATACTCTACTTTCCCAAGAGGATTCTTTAGGAAAAGAGGTAGATTTGACAGAACTGTTGTTACAATGGATCCAAGATATACTGATACTGCAAAAATGTCAGATATATGGGTAGGATTTGAACAAAATGGAGATTATGAGTTTTATAATGCTATGAGAGCAGTTCTTAGAGGTAAAAAACTTCAAAAAGATGTTATCTCTGGAATTCCAAAAGAAGATATTGAAGAACTTGTTGAATCAATGAAACAAGCACAATTTGGAGCTCTTTTCTTTGGATTAGGATTAACTCACACCTTATCTAAACAAAGAAATATTGATATAGCTATTAATTTAATTCAGGATTTGAACAAATTTTCAAAATGGAATCTCATACCAATGAGAGGACATTTTAATGTTAATGGATTCAACATCTTTATGGCTTATGAACAAGGATTCCCATATGGTGTTGACTTTGCAAGAGGATACCCAAGATATATGAATGGTGAAACTAACACCATAGATCTTCTAACTCGTGAAGAACCTGATGTCTTCATGGTAATTGCTGCAGATCCTGGAGCTCATTTCCCATCTGGAGCAAATAGACACTTGGCAAACATTCCAGTTATCCAAATCGATATTCACTGGGGACCATCTACAGAATTAGCTGACATTGTACTTCCAGGATCATTTATCGCTGTTGAAGCTGGTGGAACAAGTTACAGAATGGACGGTGTTCCAATCTACATGAAAAAAGCAATATCCAAACCTGAAACCTGCCGTGATGACGAATGGATTGTAAATGAACTTCTTAAAAGGGTTCAAAAAATTAAAGGTATAGCTCCTAGGGAAGCTAGCAAATAGGTGATTTTCATGGTAGAATATATATTAAAAAATGGTATTGTTTTTGACCCTACCAATAATATAAAAGGAGAAAAAAAGGATGTGGCATTTAGCAATGGTAAAATTGTTGAAGATGTCTCATCTGATGCTAAAGTAATAGATGTAACCGATAAACTTGTTATGGCTGCAGGTGTTGATCCTCACTCACATATTGCTGGACCTAAACTTGTTGTAGGTAGATTATACAGACCAGAAGACTCCAGAAAAGGTATTGTCCCAGCAAAAGGAGTAACAAGATCTGAAACAGGATTTTCTGTACCAAGTTGTCCTGCAACAGGTTATAGGTACTCTAGAATGGGTTATGGAACTGTAGTAGAAGCAGCTATGCCTCCTCTTGAAGCAAAGCACACTCACGAAGAAATAATGACCATTCCTAACATAGATGTACCTGCATTACCATTATTTGGTAATAATTGGTTTGTACTTGAATATGCAAGAGATGGAAAGGTTGATGAGTTAGCTGCTTTTGTAGCAAAATGGCTAAAACTTGTAAAAGGATACGGAATAAAAATCGTTAACCCTTGTGGAGGAGAAGCATGGGGTTGGGGAATGAATGTCCACGGTGTGGATGATCCTGCACCATATTGGGATGTAACAGCAAGAGAAGTTGTAAGAACACTTGCAAAAGTAAATGAAAAGCTTGGACTTCCTCATTCAATACACCTTCACCCTAATGATTTAGGACACCCTGGTAACGATTTAACCACACTAGAATCCATGAAAATGGTAAGTGATATTAAAAAAAGCTCTGGTGTTCGTAACCAAAACTTACACATGACTCACATTCAATATCACTCATACTCTGGAACAAACTGGAGAGATTTCAAATCTGGTGCTGAAGGTGTTGCAAAATACATAAACAGTAATGATCATGTTACTTGTGATGTTGGTCAAATCACATTAGATGAAACCACTACAATGACAGCAGATGGACCAATGGAATTTGATCTTCATCAACTAAATGGTCTTAAATGGGCTAACAAAGATATTGAGCTTGAAACTGCATCTGGAATCGTACCATTCATTTACTCAGGAAGAAACAGTGTACACTCTGTACAATGGGCTATTGGTCTTGAACTTTTCCTTGGAATTAAAAATCCATGGCAAGTTATGTTAACTACAGACAGCCCTAATGCTGGACCTTTCATAAGATATCCTAGAGTTATCTCCTGGTTAATGAGTAACAAACGTAGAATGGAAATGATTGAAAACAGAGAAGTTCACAAAGCAGTAGAGAAAAAATCTTCCCTTGCAACATTGGATCGTGAATATGGCTTTGATGAAATTGCAACAATCAGTCGTGCTGGTCCAGCAAAAGCATATGGATTTACAGACAGAGGACACTTAGGTGTTGGTGCTAATGCAGATATAGCAGTATATGACCTTGAACCTAACAATATAGATCCATCTGTGGAACATGAGCAAATAGAAAAAGCATTTGGCAATGCATTATACACAATTAAGAATGGTCAAACCTTAGTTAAAGATGGTGAGGTAGTAGCTATTAAGCAAAGCCAAAACATATGGACAAATGTGCAAGGCTTAGAAGCTGAAGAAGCTGCTGTAATGAAAGAAGTCATGCCTGTATTTAACAAATACTACACAATTAAATTTGAAAACTATAAGGTCCATGACCACTTTGTGTCAAATCCAATTGAAGTTAAAGTTCAAGCAGGAAAAGCAAGTAAATAGAGGAGATGTTAAGTTTGAAAAAAATAACACTTAATCAAAAGAAAACTTCTACAATAGGACTTGAATTTGATGAACTTATTCCAGATAATGTATATACTTGGGAAAAAGCAGATTTTGAAAAATACCAAGTACCAATTGGAAACTCCAAATTCCCATTTACTGATTACTTTGATGTTGAGGTAGAAGGCTCTGCTGAAGCACCAAATGAAGTAATAATCACAATTAATGGTGATTTAAGAAGAGTAAAGTACATTGGAACTAAAATGACTGCAGGAGAAATCATTGCAAACAGTAGTGTAGATTTACACTGTGGATCTGAAATGGCTGGAGGATCTATAACTGTAAATGGTGATGCTGAAAGTTATGCTGGACGTGAAATGACTGGTGGAACCTTAACTATTAAAGGAAGCACCCGTGAGTTCTGTGGATCATCATATATTGGTGATTGGAGAGGTATGACTGGCGGACAAATCATTATTGATGGCAGTGCTGGAAAACAATTAGGTGAATGTTTAACTGGTGGAGAAATACACGTTAAAGGAAACTGTGATATTCTCGCAGGTATTCACATGACCAAAGGTCTCATTCAAATTGATGGAGATGTAACCAGATGGCCAGGTGGTCAGATGCAGGGTGGAAACATCTTAATCAAGGGTAAACTATCTAGATTACTTGAAGGATTCGTTGATGCTGAAGTAGTTACCAACCCAGAAATAGCTGGTAAAACATTCACTGGAAGATACATTAAATACACTGGTGATATAGCACGTAACGGAAAAGGAAATTTGTACCTAGATGCAGATAAGAACAGAAATTTCTTAGGTAACTATTAATATCTGCTACTTTAATACATCTATTAAATAGTTAAATATTAGTAATTAATTTAATTGGAATTTAGGGTATTTAAGATCTGTTTACTTACTTGAGAGACTACTTACAAGTTCCAATTTATTTTAATTATTTAAATTTTATAAATTTAATATTTTAGCTATTCAATCATATTTAAACAATAAAATTATAATTATCTATTATTAACCATCCAATAGCTATTTAATCAAATATATAGCTATTTTAAACTATTCAATAGATATTAGAATTCTTTTTTATTATTTTTATTAATAATATTATCATTGTTAAATTATTTTTTCTCTAAGACTTTAATAGGCTTAATTTTATCTTCTTCTTTTTTATCCCTCATTAGGCGTTTTTTAATGGCTTCAGTAACAATACTCAACTTAACCCATCTTACACTACCTAAAGGATCAGCTATTTTTAACTGTTTAGTAAGTTTATTGTATCCAGCAACAACAATATAATGACCATAACTACCACTATATCCTAATTTCTTTGTAGTTTGAAGTTGAATAATTAAAGGATGTTTATTATCAATGTGTTTAATAATTTGATTAAAATTTTCATAATCTTCTTCAATAAGGACAAATTTTTTATTTGCTTTATTAGCTGCAGCTGTTAGATTACCTGGAGTTGTACCATCACGATTAGTTTTACATAGTTTTCGTAGGGTTTTAATACTATAATCTAATTTATAATAGCTAAAAGATATTTTAAGACTTGTAGGACCACATGTAACTCCATCTGGCTGTCTTAAGAAATTCATTTTAAGTTCACGCATATAATAGCTATCAAAGTATTTTTTGGTAACTTTAATTCTTTTAAGTTTTTTATAATTAACTACTACAAGCTTTTTGTAGGTATAAACTTTGTAAATTTTACCTTTTAACTTTTCACGCTTAATGTACTGGAGCGCTGTTTTTTTGTAAACATCATCTTTTTTAGCCTTAATAAAAATAGGACGTGTTTTATCAGTCTTTTTATATGAGTACGAGTAATATTTTCCATATTTTGAATCATGTGATGTGTTTTTACATTTTTGGATTTCAAATTTAGCTACTCTATAATATTTTCGATAGAATTTCCTTTTTTTCTTAACTATTCCTTCAAACTGTTTTTGTTTGGTTAATGTTTTGGTCCATGTAGTTTTATGAGTAACATTACCTCCATTACAATAATCTATGTACTTTGTTGATGATACTCCACCTATAAGTAAACTTAATCCTAATATTATTACTATTAAAAATATTATATTTTTTTTACTAAACATTTCACCAGGATCCTTTGATTCTAATTTTAATATTTAATCACTATTGTTTTTCTGAGTATATTATATAATGATATATAGAGTATTTAAAAATTAATAAAAGCATTCATTATGTTTATAATGCTTAAATTTTGGAATAGTTTTTGTTCAAACTTTTTTCAAAAGTTTGTTTTAAATTAATAAAAGCATTCATTATGTTTAGGAGATTATCCATAATTAAAATAAAGGTTTATGATTGTTGGATATGGTTTTAGATGTTTTTTAGTTTTTGTTTTAGTTTTTTGGTCTATTTTTTGTGTTTTAGTTTTAAACTTTTTTAATGTGTTTTTTATGATTTGAAGATTTTATTTGATTGTTTTTCTTTTGATTTGTTTTTTCTGTTGTTTTTTTCTATTTTTGGTCTAGTGTTTG
>NZ_LWMT01000019.1 GCF_001639265.1 Methanobrevibacter filiformis | reverse complement strand
GACACACAAGACTAACAATATCAAGAATAAAAAACATGCTAAAAGAAAAATAAGAATATAAACAAAAAACATCACAACATTACACACTACATATCTAACATGAAAAATCCTTAACTTAACAGCTGTGGTATTTTATGGTATTTTATGTATTGTTTACAAATAATCTATCATTTATGTCAATTATTTAAAAATAATGCATTGACATTAAATAAAATTCAAATTTTAGCTGGTTATGCTTTTCAATATTTAATGCTAGTATTAGATTACTATTAATAATTTAACATGTTAATATAATTTATAAATTAAGTAATAATAATGTAACACTATTAAACGATATTAATATAAATTAGGTAAAATAAGTTTAAACAGGGAAAATATCTATTTAAATCTATTTAAATAGTTTTAATAATATAATGACTATTTTATTTAAACATAATATAAAAACAAGAATTAATATAGAAATATATTTAATAAATGAAGATAAATATATAATAATATAATTTGATTTAACTTTTTTAAATTAAATTAACTTTTTAACTTACTGAGTAAATCTTCAAAACTTGGAGCACCAACAAACTCAACAACACCATCAATTGCAATGGCTGGAACTGCCATTACTCCATATTCAACAGCTCTTTGACGATCTTCCATAATATTAATTACTTCTACTTCTATACTGTCTCCAATTTCTTGTTTTGCTTTTTCAACTAATTCTTCAGCCATTGGACAGTATGGGCAACTTGGAGATGTAAATACTTCGACTTTTACCATTTTATCAGTTCCTTTAATTTGTTATTAACTTTTTTATTATTAAATAATATATTTATATAATTACTCAATTATCTTGGTAATTATAAAAACATTTAATATTTTAATATTAATTAGTAGTTCTTATTTATATATTCCTTAATATTTAAAATTTATTATTTATAATTAAACACTGATTTCGCAAAATAGAAAATTTTGCAAAATCTCCTCTCAGGTACTTAAATCAGTTTTTATAGCTTTAAAAGGATTTTGAAAAAATTTTTTATTTTTTTCGAAATTATCGTACTAAAAATCATGTACTAACTAAATGTTTTTAATTAAAATAAGATAATTTAAATATTTATAGTACTAAATATTTAATCTACTCTTTTATATTTACTAAAATATTAATTTATTAATAATGGAAGTAAATATAATGTAGTATAGTAATTCATTGTTTAAGTTGAAGGTGATCTTTTGAAAGTAAATGTCCGTTCTTTAGGTTCAGCTACTATAGTTAATGCAATAGCTATTGGTAAGGGTTCAGCATTTGGAATTGATTTAGATATATTGACTAAATCCAAATCAATTACTTCAGGTATTAAATGTTCTTCAGATATTGGTGCAGATACTACATTAATGGAATTATCTGCTAAAAAAGTTATAGATTACTATAATGTTGATTTTGGAGTTGAAATAAGTACTAAATCTAACTTGCCTATGGCTTCAGGATTATCTAGTAGTAGTGCACTCTCTAATGCTGTTTGTAAATCAATAGCTATTTTAATTAGTGAAGAATTTGACCTTAAAGTTATAAGTGATATTGAAATCATTAATTTAGCTATTAATGCATCACTTGATGCAGGAGTTACAGTTACTGGGGCATTTGATGATGCTACAGCTTCTTACTTTGGTGGGGTTACAGTTACAGATAATATTTCCCGCAAAATCATTATTAAAGAAGATTTTGAAAATTATAATATTTTGATATATATGCCAAATAAAGGAGCAATGACTTCAAATTCAGATGTAAACCGGATGAAACTACTATCTCCTCTTGTTAAGATGGGATATAATTTAGCATTAAAAAGAGACTATTTAAATGCAATGAATTTAAATGGTTTATTATATTCTTCAACTTTAGGCTTTGATTCTGAAATAGCTATTGATGCATTAAATTCTGGAGCATTAGCATCAGGACTTTCAGGCACAGGCTCATCATTTGTAGCTATTTGTAATGATGATAAAATAGATGATGTAAAGGATGCGTGGAGTAGTTATTCTGGTAGGATAATTGAAACTAAGGTTAATAATATTGGAACGACTGTTTTATAATATGAATAACAAATATGGACCTTGATTAAGTAATTATTAAACTATTGTTGGCTTTTAATAGATAGTATTATAGTTTAAAATCCTTAATAATTTCAATTATTTGTATTTTTAAAAATCAAGTGATTTTTAGTTCGTTATAGAAATTCATAATGAATTTCATTATTGATTCTTAGTTTTATAATAGTAACTTATTAATAATAAATTGTATATAATAATTAAAATAATTGCATATAATAATTAATAAAGTATTTAAATGATATAATGAATAAAGATAATATTACTATTTTCAAAAATAAATCAGAAGCTCAAAGTCTTCTTAATGAGTCTCGCTTAGAAATAGATAAAATCGATGAGAATTTAATCGAATTATTTGCAAGGAGAACTGCTTTATCAAAAAACATAGTTTCTGCAAAGAAATATATTAATGTGCCAATTTATGATAAAAATAGAGAAAAAGAAATTCAAAATAAGATTAAAAATTTGGCTAATGATAAAAATATTGATGAAAATATTATTCTTAAAATCATGAATTTATTATTTGATCTTAATAAATTTCAACAAGAAAAATTTTTAGAGGAGTAATTAGAATGGGAAATATTAGAACTTCATTTGTTAAAAGAATATCCAAAGAACTTATTGAAACTCACACTGGTAAATTTACAACTGATTTTGATGAAAACAAAAAATTAGTAGTTGAATTTTCATCTGTAAGTACTAAACATTTAAGAAATAAGATAGCTGGATATGTTACAAGATTAGTTAGACAAGAATCAAGACAAAGTTAATCATATATGTAATATCAATTAAATATTTAATTTAGCTATTATTTTATATTGATATTGCTTAATTTTATATTCAATTAATTCTTATTTTTAATTTATTTCTGTTATATCTTTATTAATTCTATTTTTTATTTATAATTCTTAAATTATTCAATTTATCTCATTATAGCACATTGTTCAAAAAGTGTGACTTATAATCATTTTTCTTAATTCTTATGGAAAACATGATATGAATACTTTAAATTGAATTTAAAGGTTTTTCAGATGATATTTCTGAACATTCAAATTTGCTACATATGTTACAAGGCTTTTGGTAATATATTATAGTTAATCTTTTTTTAAATAGATTTTATATAACTACAATTAATTGTATTAATTGTAGAAATATATTTATATTAACGAAATCCAAAAATATATTGTAATATATTGAATTGAGTATTAACTTTAAATTTGAGTTTTTATTTTCATTAATTTCTAAAATCATTTAATATTTCAAATTAATTTATATTAATTATTTATAATTTAATCATATATTATTTACTTCAATTAGGTTGAGGATAAAATGGAGTTAATTGTAGTTAAATTCGGTGGAACTTCAATTGGTAATGGGGAAAGAATAAGAAAAGCGGCACAGTCTGTTGTTAATGAGTATATGAAAGGAAATAAAGTAGTTGTAGTTGTTTCTGCAATTAACAAGACAACCGATGATCTTATTAATATAATGAAAGATGCAATTGGAGATAATGTAACAGATAAACAAATGGCAGAAATTTTATCTATGGGCGAAATGACAAGCATAAGAGTTTTCTCTTCTGTGATTGAATCATTAGGTGTTAAATCGCAATTTATAGATCCTTTTGATGAATTATGGCCTGTTTTAACTGATAGCAATATTCTTGAAGCTAAAATAGATTTTAAAGAATCAGAATTAAATTCTAAAAAAATTTTAAAGCTTTTAGATCAAGGTATAATTCCTGTTGTCTGTGGATTTTTAGGAAAAAACTCTAAAAATCAAATTACAACTCTTGGAAGAGGAGGTAGTGATATTACTGCATTCTTCTTAGGGCATTCTTTAGATGCTGATGAGGTTATAATCGTTACTGATGTTGTTGGAGTAATGTCAACAGATCCTAATAAGATTCAAGATGCAAAAAAATTAGATAAGATTTCTGTTGAAGAAATGAGGGATTTAGCAACTCATGGTGCTCAAATTTTACATCCTCATGCACTGAAATATAAAGATCCTTTAATATCTGCTAAGATTATTAGCTATGAAAATGGAGATCTTTCAGATCCTGGAACTTTTATTGTAGGTCCAAATGAAGGTGTAATGATGAAATCTTCAATGTTGTGTCCTGAACCAATCTCCATAATAGCTGTTGTTGGGGAAAATATGCTTAAAAAACCAGGATTACTTGCTAAATTAACTGATAAATTAGCTATTAATGATATTAACATTTTTGGAATATCTGCTGGTCAAAATTCTGTAACAATCTTTGTAAATAAGAAAGATTCCATTAAAGCTCATCGCCTTTTACATGATTTAGTTGTTGAAATCGACTTTTTAAGCTCAGTTTCCTTAGGAAAAGAAATAGCTATGTTAACATTAGTTAGTCCTGAATTTATTGAAACTCCAGGTATTATATCAGATATTACAAAACCATTAAGAGAAAATAATATTAATATAGTGGAATTAACATCTTCTCAAACTGCAGTTGTGATTTTTGTAGATTGGAAAGATGGCAAAAAGGCTTATGAATATGTGAGGGAGATTTTAGAATGAAATTTGAAGGTACGAGTGTTGCTATGGTAACACCATTTACAAAAAATGATGAAATCGATGAGGAAGGCTTCAGATTTAATATTAATCGTTTGATTGATGGTGGAGTCGAAGGATTACTTGCTGCTGGAACCACAGGTGAATCTGCTACTATAACTCTTAATGAACAAATGAGGTTAATTGAACTTTTAGTTGATGAAGCTAATAATAAAGCATATACTATAGCAGGTGCAGGAAGTAATTCTTCAAGAGAATCATTAGAGCTTGTAAAACATGCTGAGGATGTTGGTGCAGATAGTGCACTGGTTATTACTCCCTATTACAACAAACCTCAGGCTCACGGACTTATAGAGCATTATAAACTTATAAATGATTCTACAAATATTCCAATAATTCTATACAATGTTCCATCAAGAACAGGAACTGATATGGATGTAGAAACTATGGTTGAAATAGCTAAATTCGATAATATTGTAGGAGTTAAAGAAGCCAATCCTGATTTAGATAAAATCTCAAGAATCAAAAAAGCCTTAGCTATTGAAGGAATTGAAAATGATTTTACAATCTTATCAGGTAATGATGATTTAACTTTACCAATAATGTCTCTTGGAGGTAAAGGTGTAGTTTCTGTTGCAGCTAATATTAGTCCTAAGGGTGTTTCTGACATGGTAAGATATGCTTTAAAAGGAGATTATGAAAGTGCACTTAAAATTCACTATGAATTATATAATTTAATGAAAATTCTCTTTTGTGAAAGCAATCCAGTACCATCTAAATTTGTATTAAATGCAATGGGTATTCCTGCAGGTCATGTAAGATTGCCATTAACTGATTTAAAAGATAAAAGTAAAATAGCTATTAAAGATGTTTTAAATGATTTATCTCTAATTTAAATGATTTAATGTAAGGTATGTAGTTCAAATGATTTATCTTTAATTTAATTATTACTATTTAGAGTTGATTATTAATATTACATATATTGCTACTATTATTACATATATTACATATATTACATATATTATTACATATATTACATATATTATTACATATATTACATATATTATTACATATATTGCTATTATTATTACATATATTATTACATATATTGCTATTATTATTACATATATTATTACATATATTGCTATTATTATTAATATTATTATTACTATTATATATTAAACATTAGTAGGAGTTTATTTATGATAAATATCGCTGTTACTGGGGCTGCTGGCAGAATGGGCTCTGGAATTATTAAAAAAGTCGTTGAACAAGAAAATATGGAATTAGTTGCTGCAATTGAAATACCTAATTCTCCACTTGAATCAAAAGATATTGGTGAAGTTATTGGAATAGGTTCAATTGGTGTGCCTGTCACAGGAGCTCAGGATTTAAAAAGCGTTTTAAAGTCTTCAGGGGCTGAAGTATTAGTTGATTTTACAATAGCTAGTGCAGCATTTAATACAATAAGGGTTGCTTCAAACTTAGGTGTTAATCTTATTGTTGGAACAACTGGTTTTACAGACGAACAAAAAAAGGAAATTCATAATTTTGTGAATGAAAATAATGTTAAAGCTGTACTATCTTCTAATATGTCAATAGGTGTAAATGTTTTCTTTAAAGCTTTAAAAGACATCACACCTTTTTTATATGATTTTGATATTGAAATTATTGAAGCTCATCATAATAAAAAGAAAGATTCTCCTTCTGGAACTGCTATGACTGCATTCAATGTAATAGCTAAAGAATTAAATAGAAGTCCTGAAGAAGTAGCGATTTATGGAAGACAAGGACTTGTTGGGGAAAGAACAAATAAAGAAATAGGATTGCATGCTATTCGTGGTGGAGATATTGTAGGAGATCACACTGTAATGTTCGTTGGTGAAGGGGAAAGGATAGAAATAAGTCACAAGGCTCATACAAGAGAAGTTTTCATAGCTGGTGTGATGAGGGCATTAAATTTTATAGAAAATGCTGTACCTGGGAAAGTAAATGATATGGCTGATGTTTTAGGGCTTAATTAATAAAAAAATTTAATTATATTTTAATTATAGTTTAGTTAATAAAAGGATTGTGTTAATATGGTAAATGTAGGTGTGCTTGGTGCAACTGGAATGGTAGGTCAGAGATTTATTCAATTACTTGATAGTCATCCAGATTTCAATTTAACTTCTTTAACTGCTTCTTCAAGATCTGCAGGTAAAAGATATGAAGATGCAACAACTTGGTATTTAGATGACTCTATGCCAGAATCTGTTAAAGATATTGTTGTAACTGATACTAATGTTGATGAAGTTTCCTATGATGTTGATATTCTTTTTTCATCACTTCCAACAGAAACTGCAGCTATTGTTGAACCAAAATTTGCTAAAAATTATATTGTGGCTTCTAATGCAAGTGCTATGAGAATGGAAAAAGATGTTCCTCTTGTTATTCCTGAAGTAAATCATGAATTTTTAGATTTAATCGAAATTCAACAGAAAAACAGGGGGTGGGATGGATTCATTGTTACAAATCCAAATTGCTCTACAATTGCACTTACTTTAACTTTGAAACCAATATATGATAATTTTAATATAAAAAAAGTTTATGTGTCTACAATGCAAGCTGTTTCTGGAGCAGGATATAGTGGTGTTTCTTCAATGGCAATTATTGACAATTTAATACCATATATTGGTAGTGAAGAAGAGAAAATGGAATCTGAAACATTACAACTTCTGGGAAGTATTGAAAATGGAAAAATTTCTAATGCTAACTTTAGAATAAGTGCTTCTTGTCATAGAGTAGCTGTCATTGATGGTCATACTGAAGCGGTTTTTGTAGAACTTGAAGATAATGCAAATATTGGGGATATAAAAACTAAAATGTCTAATTTCAAAAGTCTTCCTCAAGAATTAGATTTATATTCTGCACCAAAAAACCCTATAATTATTAAAGAAGAAGATGATCGTCCACAGCCAAGATTAGACAGAAATTCTTCTAATGGTATGGGGGTTACTGTTGGTAGACTTAGAAAAGATATAATATCTAACAATAGCTTTAAATATGTGCTCGTTGGACATAATACTATTCGTGGAGCCGCAGGAGCTTCGATATTGAATGCTGAACTTATTAATAAAACTATTTTATAATTTATTAAATTAGATTAAATTAGAGTAGTTTATATAAGTTTTATATTATGTTGGAGTAGATTATATACATAAATTTTATATTATGCTGGAGTAGTTTATTAAATATGGCAATAAATCTAAATGCAACAATAAATCTAAATTAGTAATAAAGTATGATTTAATAGAAACAATGAATATATTATTTTGTATTATTTTTAATTTAGTCATTATTTTTAATTTTCACTATTATTGTTTTTTAAGTTAATTGCTATGCTGTAGATTTTGATGGGGTCCAATTATTTTTCTATCTTTTTAATTTATTGCAACAGAATCTATAATCTTTATATATTTTTTCATATTTAACATGGAAAGAGCTAATTTATCTATTGCAGCATGACTTGAAAAGATATATCTGAGGATTCGCATTTAATGTTTCTTTTTTTGTTCTATTTTATTGATTTTTTCTTTATTTTTTGTGTTTTTATGTGAGTTTTTTTTAATATTTTGTTGGTTTTGTTGAATTGTTTTTAGTTGTTCTTATTGTTTTTGGTTTGTTTAATTTTATGT
>NZ_LWMT01000018.1 GCF_001639265.1 Methanobrevibacter filiformis | reverse complement strand
AATAGATATTCAATGAAAAACATAGACAACAAATAAAAAAAACTACAAAAAATAATTTACAATCTAACCACAACTAAGAAAATTCACTGTCATCCATCAACTGAAAAATTAATTATTGCACAGCCAAATTAAATATAAAAAAACAATTGGGACTTCCTTTAGATAAAAAAATTATATTATATGCTCCTACATTTCGTGAAAGGGGAAAAGTTTCATTACCATTTAATCCAATTAAACTAATCGAATCTTTACATAATCCTGATGAATTTATTTTTATTGTTAAATTACATTATCTCTCCTGGTTAGATCAAAGTATTCACAATTATAAAATAGTAGATTATACTAATTACTCTGAAATTTTTGATTCCTTATTAAACAATTATAACATGATAGATTATACTAATTACTCTGAAATTTCTGATTTAATGTTAATATCAGACATGCTAATTAGTGACTATTCCTCATTAATATTAGATTATTCTATCTTAAATAAACCCATAGTTCTTTTTCAGTATGATAAAGAAGAATATTTTAAAAATAGAGGAGTTTATTTTGATTTTAAAGATTTTATCCCATCAAAACAGATAGTTCAGAAAAAAGAAGAATTATATAAGTTAATGAGTAGTGAACTTGAAAATGATAACTCTAAAATGAAAGAATTTTTTTATCCTTATGAAAATGGAAATTCTACGAAAAAAATAGTTAAGGCATTAGATTTTGATGATAGTCCACGGAGATCTAAAGAAATTATATTTTTAGTTAATGAGTTAAATCAAGTTGGAGGAGTTCATTCTTTTATACTAAACATGGCAAAATATTATAAGATTAAATATAATTCAAAAATCTTCGTAATGGCCATTAAAGAATTTCATCATGATGAAAACCTTGTTAAAATCTTTGAATCAGAATATATAGATTTTACACTATGTACTCAAACAAATACATATGCATGTAAGACAATTTTGTCAAACACAAATGGTTATGTTATTTCACTACAGTTTAGTGCACATTTACATTTTCAAAATTTTTTAAAAGATAAAAATTCAATATTAATGTTCCATGGGGATGTTAAAGATATTATATCCAAAAATATCTATCAATGGCACTTAGACTCTCTAAATAGCTACAAATTTTATAATTACAAAAAATTAATAGTATTATCTGAAAAACAGGAGGATTTATTAAAACATCATTTAAATATGGATATTCAAAAAAAATTAACAAGTATAACTAATTCAATAGAATTAGATTATACTCCTTTAAAACAAAGTCCTGAAACTAATTTTGCATATATTGGAAGATTATCAAAGGATAAAAATGTAATGGCTCTAATTGACATTGGAAAAGAAATTAAAAAGCAAAATTTAGACTTTAAAATTAATATATATGGTACAGGAAACTTATTAAACAAAATAAAAAATGAAATAAAAAATAATGAACTTGAAAATATTCTTTTCTTAAGAGGATATGAAGAAGATAAAGAAAAAATATTTAAAAATAATCGTGCTTTAATTTTAGTATCTAAAACTGAAGGTTTTCCATTAGTAATATTGGAAGCTTATTCTTATAATAAACCTGTGATATTATTTAACTCATTTACTTCAGCTTCAGATATTGTTAATGATTATAAAACAGGATTTTTGGTAAATCCATATGATTATTCAGAATTTATTGAAAAAATGAAAAAAGTAAATGAAATCAAAGAAGAGAATATTAAAAAACAATTAGAAAAATTTAATAACGAAAAAATATTTAAAAAATGGAACAGTTTACTCTCACAAATCGAAAATGAAATTGAAGTAAAACCAAGAAATAACAAGCATCCCTCTAAATCTAAAGCTGAAACAGTGCAAAAATCTAATCTAAAATTGAAAAATAAAGGGAAAAATAGAGGGAAAACTAAAATCACAAAGAGAAAAGCTATTAATTACTTAAGTAAACACCTTCCAAGATCTACTAAAAAATTAAAAAGTATTGTGTATAAACTACAAGGGAAAAAACCTTTTATTTCAGTTATAATACCTTGTTACAATTCTACTGAAACTGTTAAAGATGCTATAAAATCTGTTTTAAGACAGAAACGGAAAAATATCGAAATCATTGTAATTGATGATGGATCTGAAGACAGAGTGGAAGATATTGTTAAGAGATTCAACAGCTTTAAAATTAAATATTATTTTAAAGAGCATTCAGGACTTGGAATGACTAGAAATTATGGTATAGAAAAAGCAATTGGAAAATATTTATTCTTCTTAGATTCTGATGATGAAATAACTAAAAATTCATTAAATGCTTTAGTAAAATTTGCTGAACATAAAAAATTAGATGTTGTATCTGGATTAACAAAAAGATATCATAAAAAAACACAGAATGAAGATTTATGGTTTCCTTCATTATACAATAAAAAACACATTGATGATATTAAAACAAGATTAAACTTATACAACGACACCCTAAGTACAAATAAGATTTATAGAAAAGATTATTTAATAGATAATAATATATTATTTAAGAATAATTTATATGAAGATAAAATATTCACTACTGAGATATATACTAAAACTGAAAAAATAGGAATTTTAAATCAAATAGTGTATATATGGAATGTTAGAGAAGATAATTCATCTATAACAACTTCAATAAATCCTGAAAACTTTAAAGAAAGAATTAAATCTATCAACACATGTTGGGATTATTTACCAGAATACAGAAAACCATATACTTTCTCTTTTTTTATGAATCATGACATGCGGATTTATATCAACAAATTTAAATTTTTCACAGAAGAAGAAAAGAAAGAAATTTTTGAGATTATTAAAGAATTCTGCAACAAATATGGTGAATATTTATACCCTATGTTCACAGGCAGTAAAATAAGATTAAAACTTATTCAATGTGTTATAGATGATAACTATGAAGATTTTTTAAAAATAGCTAATATTAAATCTAATAATATTAATAGCTAACAATAAGCATACTCACATACTCAATAAAAAATATTCTGATTTGAATGAATATGGAATATAAATTGCTAAGTCAATAAAATCTATTAAAAAATATTAAAAATCGATTATATATTTACATTGTTAATATAAATTAATATATTTTTATTTTTCTAAAACCCCCGTAATAACCACTATTTCTTCGAAGAAAAACCGTTCGTGAGCTGTTATTTCACTTTTAAATCCTAATTCATTTAATTTTAAAATTGTTTTTTCATTACCAGATAATGAAGACTGTACAAGCTGAACTTTTCCTCCATGGTTTAAGTGATTTTTCACTTGATTTAAAAAGGGGTCAATGATTTTTCTTCCGTCTACTCCACCATCAAATGCATAATTTAAATTATCTTCGAGAACTTCATCTGAAGAGGTTGGTAGATATGGGGTGTTGAATAGAATTACATCAAACTTTTCATTTTTTACTGGTTCAAATAAATTCCCAAACTTTAAAGTGATATTTTGAATATTGTTTGCTTTGAAGTTTTTATCTGCAAGGCATAATGCATCATAACTTATATCTGTAGCTATTACTGTCTTTACTATTTTTGAAGCATGCATAGCTATTAATCCTGAACCTGTTCCTATTTCTAATACTTTATCATCCTTATTTATAGTCAAATTATCTATTAAAAGAAAAGTGTCGTCTGAAGGATTATAAACATACTCTGATGTTTCAAATTCAAATTCTCCAAGTTTCATTTAATCACATATCATTTTAAATCATTTAATAATATCTTTAATAGCTATTGATAAACCTAAAATATCTTCAGGAGATGTAGCTATTACTTTTTCATTAAAAATAGCTAAATCATATTTATTTAAGATAGATCTAAGTTCTTTCTTATCAGAGTAACCTATTTCATGACGAGAATCAATTAATGCATTTATAACCTTCTTTTTTTTATGTTGGAACAATGCTTTAGCTATTTTAGTATATTCATTATTTATAATACTCATTTCAGGGTGTTTTTCCTTAGGTGTTAACTTTATAACCGTGGATGTGATTTTTGGAGGTGGAAAAAATGCTTTTGGAGATAAATCATCTAAAAATTCCACATTTCCTTTAAAATATAACATTGCACTAAGTCTTGAATAGTTTTTAGTGGATACATTTACCTTCATTCTTTTTGCAAATTCTTTTTGATACATTAAAATAGCTAAATCAAAATTATATTCTAAAAATTTAAAAGTTATTGGTGAAGATATTTGATATGGAAGATTTGAAACTATTTTATTGAATTTAGGAAAATCAGTATTTAAGGCATCTTCATTTATAAGTTCAATATTATCAATGCCATTATCCTTAATTCTTTTTCTTAAAATATTATATATTATAGGATCTTGTTCAATAGCTATTAATTTTTTAGCTTTTTTAGCTATTTCAAGAGATAGTGTTCCAATTCCAGATCCTATTTCTAATACAGTGTCTTCATTATTTAAATTAGCAAAATTAATAATTTTTTTTCTTTTAAAAGAGTCTATTAAATAATTTTGACCATATTTCTTTTTTAGTTTAATGTTATTATCTTGAAGAATTGATTTTGTTTCTTGAAATAGAGAAACATTTTCAATATCTGCTTGAGAGTTAATTCTAGGTGACATATTAAAATAAAGTAAAAAAATAATTAATAAAATATCATACTGTTAAAATAATTTATCATACTGTTACAATAATTTATCATACTGTTACAATAAAATATCATACTGTTACAATAAATATCATACTGTTACAATAATTTATCATACTGTTACAATAATTTATTATTAATGCTACATCAATTTTATTTGATATAATATTTATTAATCTTGTTTTTATTAATCATGTTGTTTCTTTTTAAACTTCCTTTTACCACCACGATTAAATCCCTTATTTGGTTTTCGTGGGGAATCTCGGTTAGGTCTTTTATTTGTACGTGGAATGTAAGTGAAAAGATTGTATTTATTTTTTCCTCTTTTGTCTTTCGTAGTATCAAGTTCCATTTTAACTTTTTTAGCAATGAGAATTGCAGGATCGCCTATTAGTTTAACTCTTTTCTTCATGTCTTCAAAGCTTTCAAAAGGATTTTCTTCTCTTGCTTTTATAATAGCCCACATGTGTTTATTGCCTACTCCTGGTAAAAACTCTAAAGTATGTAATCTTGTATTTAATGGAACCGCTTCATTGAAAAATTTAACATATTTTTCTTCTTTATCATGAATTATCTCTTCAACTACATAATCCACTTCAATTCTACTTGTTGCAGTTAAATTTTCAAAATCAAGTTTACCTTTAACTCTGTTAATCTTATCTCTTTTACCCTGACCAATATAAACTGTTTCATGGATTTCTAAGTCAACATCTTCCTTTGGAATTAATTCCAGCAATGTGAAGTTTTCTGTTCCTATAGCCTGAGCAACAGGCTTTTTCTTGAATGTAGACATTCCTTCTTTAATATATCCATAAGGAAGGTAATCTAGTATAATCGCATAATCTTCCATAAAATCACAACATACTATGAGTATTAATAAACATGACATGATTATTAATCAATCTAATAATAAAAATATGATTAATTAATAAAAATAATTTACCAATTTAATCAATGTATATAATTAATTCTATTAATAATTTTACATTTTATGTAAATTAATTTAATTTAGTTTAATTAATTTTATTTAATTATTAGAATGTATAACTTTTATCTTATTGTTAATAATTAATTTATTTTAAATTAATAAAGTATTTTTTGATTTTAAAAAAAAAGCATAAACTTTACAATTTTCAAAAATATTATGGTTAAGCTATGGGAATTTAAAATAAATATAAAATAAGAATTCACGAAAAGATAATTCAAAAAATATATAAATAAGTAAAATAGAAGTAGTTAGAAAAAATAGAAGAAAAAACAGAAAAAAGAAGTTCCTATATTGGATTTCTTACTCAACAGAATATTTATCAAGAATTTCCAATATTTTTTCCAAAGTTTCTTTAGTAATAGGGGTTCTTTCTTTAGCAAAGAGTAATCTAAGATCTGATAAGTTCTGAGGCATTAAGTCAGCTATTCTAATAGCATATTTTGTTTTAACAATTTGTTCAAGTTCTTCAACTAGCTTTTCTGTATTTTCTAAAGAGTCTTTTGAGAATTTAGTAACATGATCTAATGTTAAATTTTGTTCATAGCTAAGTTCAAATTCTTCTTGGAAATCTTCCAGAATGGTTTTAACCTTAGCCATTGGTACTGGTTTACTTTCTACTACTTTCTTCCCTATCATCAAGATCACTCTTGGAGTTTTAAATGTTCTGGTACTACAATAAGTTCTTTAGCTTTGTTACCATCATTTAATCCTAATATATAAGCTCTTCCTCTTGTTCCAATAACTTTAGCAGTTTTACCATGGAAACGAGGATGAGGCTGACCTTTATGGATACTAGGATCAATAATAATATGTACCAAATCATCTTCTTGGAATTTTTGGATCTTTCTTGTTATTGGATTAGTTCTTCCAGGTCTTTTAACACTTTTCATTTTATTTCTGGTTTTACTTCTTAATCCTCTTGATCTTTGCATTTATATAACCTCTTTTTAAGTGATAAATAAGTATTACAATAATAGGACAATTAAATATTCATTAAAATAACTACTGAACAATTAAATAGCTATATTCATTAAAAAAATGGCATTTAAGATAATTAAAGTATAAAGCAATCATAATAATTAAGATAATTAAATATTAAAAATAATGAAAATTCATCCTATTTTAGATAATATTTATCTATTTTAATTAAAGGTATTAATATATTTTACTTTTATTAATTAATATCTAAATTTATAGAAAATAGAAAAACTTTTAAAAATAGTTATTTAATAAATAAAGAATGTAAAATACTTTAATAAGTATTTAAAGATAATAGCTATTTTATTCCAACTTCAATAACATCTAATTGAGCACAATAAGCTTTAGTTCCAAGTACGTCACTAACATTTGGATTACTTCGTCCTTCATCTCCAGAAATCAATTCTTTAATATATAATCCTCCTTGAGTCTTAATAATCATTTCAAATTGATCATTATCCACATTAGCTATCTTAATATCTTTAACTTCTTTTATCCTAACTAAATCCGCTCTTCTATGAGATACACGATTAGGTGTTCGCTGTTCAATTACTTTTAAGGATTGTAATTTATCTAACTCCAAATTAGCTATTTCTGTATCACATTTAACTAATGCATTGTAAACTTTATAGGTATCAGGAGAAGATACCTTTATTTCACCTTTTCTTGATTTAATAGTGTATTTTAAATCGATATATTCTGTTTTACCTTTAGAATGTTCATTTGTTTCAATAGCTATCTTATCAAGGTCAAGTTTACGAATTTTAGGCTCTTTAATTTCTAAAACAAAAGGTCTTCCAGTTCCAAGCATTCTAACATCAATATCTTCACGACCAGCTCCATGAAACTTAGTACTTCGTCCACCAGTATGCTTTAAGACAATTTCAGATATTAATTCTTCAACTGATTCAGCATATTGTTTTCCAGTGAAATTACATTCATCACATCCCTTTCCTTTACATTTCCCACATGGCCACTTTGTTTGTGGAATTCCTCTTTTAAATTTTAGGTATCTACCTTCTATAAAAATAGGATTTATCTGAATTCTAATATTAACATCTTCAAAATTATTTTTACCACTTATTTCTTTTTCTTTAAAAAATCCTCTAAGATCCACTAGTATGATAATGTCAGGATCTTCAAAATCAACTTTTGCACGTAAATCATCTTCTAATATTTCTCCAATTATCCTATTAATCTCTTTTTTAATATTTTCCGATTCAACATCAATATCTGCGCTTAATTTTTCATCACATTCAACTATTTCTTTAGGTAATTTTGAACCAAGAACAAAACTATCAAATTCAAGGCTTAAATAGCTAACTTTCTCTTTGATTTTAGATATTATTAAGTTAGTATCTAAATTTTCAATTATATTTCTGCATACTTGACATTCAGTATTATTCAAATCATTAATAGTATTATTAATATTATAATTATTATCCTGATTTTCAGCATTTAATTCATTTATTATCGCTACTCCTCTTTCAAAATTATCTTTAGCTTCAATAATACCTGAAAATTTCCTACCAAGACAATAATTACATATATGATTGTTTGTAAGCTTAATAAGCTCTTTAGCTTTTAAAATAGTTTTTTTATCCATTATATCCCCTTAAATAAGATTAAATCTAAAATAAGTATTAAATTAAGAATGTAATTGAATTAATATAAATTAATTAAATTAATAGGAGATCTTCCATAATTTATTGATTAGTTAATTGATATTTATTGGTTTATATTATGATGATGAAGTAATATTAAGTTAAAATAAGGATTATTATTTAGTTTATTGGGTTTTAAGTGATTTATGTTT
>NZ_LWMT01000017.1 GCF_001639265.1 Methanobrevibacter filiformis | reverse complement strand
CCTCAATAAAAAAACAAATATGATTATCTGGAATAAAGTCCCTCAAATTCAAAGGAAGTAAAAACACCTGACCAATACTATCTTCATGCAAAACCATAAACACCAACTCAACAAAAACTAAAAAACATTAATAATATATTACACCCCATAATATTTAAAACTAAGCATAACTAAAAAGAATCAAAAAATAATTATTGCACAGCCAAATTATTTAAATATTATACTAAACAATACTAAATACACTAATCAAATATGATTGATTATATTTATAATGAAATTTAGTATTATGATTGCAATGAAGAGTTATTATTATTAATTATTATTTAATTATTAGTATTGTTAAATTATTATTTAATTATCAGTATTGTTAAATTCTAAATTCAAATAGAAAATTTAGGAAGAGTTTAAATGGTTAAATGCATAATGGTTCAAGGAACTTCCTCAAATGCAGGAAAAAGTGTGCTTGTAGCTGCACTTTGTAGAATATATTCAAGAAAAGGATTGAAAGTGACTCCTTTTAAATCACAGAATATGTCTTTAAATTCATATACTACCAAAGAAAATGGAGAAATAGCTATTGCGCAAGTATTGCAAGCAGAAGCTTGTGATGTCGAACCAAGCATACATATGAACCCAGTTCTCCTTAAACCTAAAGGAAATTTCAAATCACAAGTAATAATTCAAGGAAAAGTCATTGGAGATATGAATTTTTATGACTACCAACACAAATTTAGAGATACTGCTTTAAAAGCTATAAATGAATCATTAGCTGTTTTAAAAGAAGAGTATGATCTCATAATCATTGAAGGTGCTGGTTCTCCTGCTGAAATAAATATGCGAAAAGAAGATATTGCAAATATGGAAATAGCACATCTTGCTGATGCAGAAGTGTTGCTTGTAGCAGATATTGATAGAGGAGGAGTATTTGCATCAATAGCTGGAACATTTATGCTTTTAGACGAATATGATAGAAAAAGATTAAAAGCAGTCATAATAAACAAATTTAGTGGAAATTTAGATATCCTAATGCCAGGAATTGATAAAATAGAAAAAATTATTAATTCTCCTGTCCTTGGAGTACTTCCATACGATCATGACTTACATCTTCCTGAAGAGGATTCAGCATCTTTAAAAACACATAAGTTTGATAATAAAAAAGATATTATTATTGGAGTCTTAAAACTTCCAAAAATAGCTAATTTTACAGATATAGATCCCTTTGAATTTGAAGAAGATGTTGGACTTAAAATGATTAATTTATTTGATGATTTTCATAAAATAACAAAAAATATTGATGGTTTAATCATTCCTGGAACAAGAAATAGTGTAGATGACCTCATACAAATTAAACAACATAATATAGCTGAAAAAATAAGAGAATTATCAGATAGAATTCCGATTATAGGCATATGCGGAGGATATCAGATATTAGGAGAAAAAATAATTGATGAAAATAAAAAAGAATCAGAACATGGTACTGTTGAAGGTTTAGGTCTTTTAAAAGTAGAAACCAACTTCAATCAAAATGAAAAAATAGTTGAACAAAGTGAAGGAGTGATTACAAATTCTATTAAAGAATTAGAAGGAGAAATTGTTAGAGGTTATGAAATACATGAAGGTACAACTAAACTAAAAGGATCAAAACCATTATTAAAAATAAACAAAGGTTTTGGAAACACAAATGATCGTGAATATGATGGGGCTTGTGAAAACAATGTAATTGGAACATATTTCCATGGAATTTTCCATAATTATAATTTCAGACAAAAATTCTTAAATGATATAAGAAAAAAGAAAGGACTAAACCTCAAATATGAAAAAGATCCTTATGAAACTAAAAAAGCTTATTCATTAGACAAATTAGCAAAATTAGTGCAAGATAATTTAGATATGGAATTTATTGATGAATTAATTAGAAATAAACATGATAAAGATAATTGATTATTGGAAATTACTATAAAAATATTGATAATTATATAAAAAATATTATATCCACATTTATAAGATTAATAATTATATAAATTACTTATATTAATATAGCAATCCTACATAAAGATGAAATATTTTTGAAATAAATAAATTAAACCTTAACACATTAATCATTTATGATAAAATTTAAGATATATTTAAACAACTGATTATTTTTTTTAAATAGTAATAGAAAATTACATTAGGAAAGAGCAAAGTTTATATATGATGAAGTATAATGATTGATATGTGCTTATAGTTATACAAGCGGTGTTAGTCCAGCCTGGTTAAGACTCTAGCCTGCCACGTTAGAGACCCGGGTTCAAATCCCGGACGCCGCATCGCGGCTGTAGTATAGTCTGGTTAGTACTTGGGCCTTCCAAGCCTACAGCCCGGGTTCAAATCCCGGCAGCCGCACTGCTTTTTGTTTAAAAATAATTAATATTCTTATTTTAAATGATTTTTACTAATTTTAATGAATTTATTTTAATTTATACAATACTTTATAGCTTTCTAGATTTTCATCTACTTAATTCAAAAATTACTCAATATAACCTGTATAATTAATTGCAATTTATATTAGAATAGCTATTTTTATCTATTTTTACGAATATGTGAATATTTGATAGCTATACTACACAACAATAATACTTAATTAAATAATAAATAATATATATTAATAAAATATAAAATACAAATCAAACTTAATATAACTTATTGAAATATAAAATTCATAATTAGATTAATAATTAATTCATAATAGATTTAATAATTATTTATCTAGTGATTTTGAAATTTGAGAAAATCTTATATTTCTATTGTTTAAATAACAGTTGATTTTAAACGGAATAAAAAAAAATTCAAAATCCTATTTAAAGATTGTTAGTTTTAAGTGTATATGATAAGATTTTGCAAAATTCTTTTTTGCGAAATCAGTGTCTTAAATTAAATTTAAAGGTAGTGATTACATGACAGGAATAGTAGGATATGGTGCATATATACCTTCATACAGGATAAAAGTAGAAGAAATTGCTAAAGTATGGGGTGATGACCCTAATGCAATATCAAAAGGACTTATAGTAAATGAAAAATCTGTTCCTGGATCTGATGAAGATACTGCGACAATATCTGTTGAATCTGCAAGATATGCTTTAAAAAGAAGTCAAATAGACCCTCAAAAGATTGGTGCTGTTTATGTGGGATCAGAATCCCATCCTTATGCAGTTAAACCAACTGCCACAATAGTTGCTGAAGCTATTCAAGCAACACCTCAAATGACTGCAGCAGATTTAGAATTTGCATGTAAAGCAGGTACTGCAAGTATGCAAATAGTTCTAAGTATGGTTGAATCAAAAATGATTGAATATGGTCTAGCTATTGGTGCAGACACATCTCAAGGAGCTCCTGGAGATGCACTAGAATACACTGCATCAGCTGGTGGAGGAGCATATATAATTGGATCAAAAGATACACTTGCAGATATCAATTATACATGTAGTTTCACAACAGATACACCAGATTTCTACAGAAGAGAAGGGATGCCCTACCCAAGTCATGGTGGAAGATTCACTGGAGAACCAGCATTTTTTAAACATGTTCAAGGAGCAGCAAATTTATTATTTGAAAAAACAGGAACTACTGCATCTGATTATGATTATGGAGTATTCCATCAGCCTAATGGAAAATTTTACTTAAAAGTAGGTAAAAAGCTAGGTTTCACAAATGAACAAATACAAGATGGACTTTTAACACCTTATATCGGGAATACTTACTCTGGAGCAACTCCTCTTGGACTTGCATCAGTGTTAGACAAAGCCCAAGCAGGAGATAAAATATTAGCAGTTTCCTATGGTTCAGGTTCTGGAAGTGATGCATTTAGTATAAGTGTAACTGATAATATTGATAAAAAGAGAGATTTAGCTCCTAAAGTTCAAGACATTATTAAAAATAAGACTTATGTAGATTATGCAATTTATGCAAAATACAAAGGAAAAATAAAAATGAGCTAAATCTTAAGTAAAAATTAAGTAAAATAGCTAAATATAATAATATTGATTAATTATAACTGTATAATTTAAAAATAAGTGAAAATTAAAGGAAGGAATGAATTATGAGAGATGTCGCAATTATAGGAGCTTCACAAACAAAATTTGGAGAATTATGGGAAGCCTCATTTAGACAATTAATAGTTGAAGCAGGAGCAGGGGCTATTGAGGATGCTAATTTAGAAGGAAACGAATTAGATGCAATGTACGTTGGAAACATGACTGCAGGTCTTTTTATCCAACAAGAACATATTGCCTCACTTATAGCTGACCACACAGGATTAAACCCTATTCCAAGTACTAGAGTTGAAGCAGCTTGTGCATCTGGAGGGCTTGCTCTCAGACAGGCTATTTTAGGTGTAGCTTCAGGATATCAAGATATTACAATAGCTGCAGGAGTAGAAAAAATGACTGATGTGGTTGATGCGACCCCTGCAATAGCTACAGCTTCAGATCAAGAATGGGAAGCTAAAATAGGAGCAACATTCCCCTCCCTCTATGCAATGATAGCTAGAAGACATATGTACGAATACGGGACAACAAGAGAACAACTAGCAATGTTTTCAGTTATAAATCACGAAAATGCATCAAGAAACCCAAAAACACAATACCCATTTAAAATTACTGTCGATCAAGTTTTAAACTCATCTAAAGTAGCAGACCCCCTTCGACTTCTCGATTGCTCCCCAATTACTGACGGTGCAGCAGCTATTGTTGTATGTCCTGCAGATATGGCTAAAAAATACACTGACACTCCAATTTATGTAAAAGCATCAGCTCAAGCTTCTGGAACCATAGCATTACAAGATAGAAGAGATTTAACCACAATTGATGCTACAAAGATTGCGGCTAAAAAAGCTTATGAAATGGCAAATATAACAACCAAAGATATTGACACTGTAGAAGTTCATGATTGTTTCTCAATTAATGGAATCGTAGCTATTGAAGATTTAGGCTTTGTAGAAAAAGGTGAAGGTGGAAAGGCTGTTGAAGAGGGAATCACAAGAATTGATGGAGATATTCCAGTGAATCCTTCAGGAGGACTAAAAGCAAGAGGACATCCACTTGGAGCAACAGGAATAGCTCAAGCTGCAGAAATAGTATGGCAACTCCGAGGAGAAGCAGGTTCCAGACAAGTAGAAGGTGCAGAAATCGGAATGACTCACAACATTGGAGGAACTGGAGGAACAGCAGCAATCCATATATTATCAAGATAAAATTAAGCACTTTAGATCAAGTCTATTTGGATTTAATATAGTACATTGCTCAAAAAATGTGACATATAATCATTTTAATTTTCATGAAAAATATGATGGAAAATACTTTAGATTGGATTTAAAGGTTTTTCAGATGATATTTCTGAACATTTAAATTTGCTACATATGTTACAAAGCTTTTGGAATATACTATAAACTATTTTTAATACATCCATTATTTAATTTTACTATTTTTTAACTTTTTAATGCTTTTATTAATATTTTTAATGTTTTTGTTAATATTTTTAATACTTTTATTAATATTTCCATTGATTTATTATTTTATTTTTATTATTGGAAGTCATCTTCCATCTGATGAATTTTATATATAATCATTATTTTTACAATGTTAAGATCACATTTCCACTATTAAAATTTTATTATTTTCGAATTAACTTGTAATAATATTATAAATGATTTTATTATTGAATATATTAATTCAATTACTGAAAAAATAGATTAAATATAAACAATTTAAGAAAATACTTTAATAAATATAAATAAAACTTCAATTAATAAATATAAAATGTAGTTTTATCTTTAAGATTCAGCAAAAGAATTTAAAAATTAATATATAAAATTAAGAATCATAATTCTAAAAATTAATATCTGGTTTTAAGATTCAACTAAGGATTGGAGGCGTTTGAATTAAATCAAAAGAAATTCTTTTAATATTATCAATTGTTATAGTAGTAGTAACTATTTCAGGTTGTATCATTTCTTCTCCTGAAAATATCAAAACTGTTCATTTTGAAAACTCGAAAGTAGGTTTTGATCATGAAGAAACATGGAAAGTAGTAGAAAACATTACGAATAAGTCAGCTAATACAACATCCGCATTATTATCTAAAGACAGTACTCATGTGTTTATGGTAGGTACCGAACTTTCCCCAATAACTAATCTAAGTAGTGACACTGCTAAAATCATGACTGAATCAATGGGAATTGTTGATGATGTGAAAGAAATTAAATTAAGCAATAAAACTGCATATAGGGCAAATTTCACAGTACAAGCAAATAAAACTGTTGAAGGTAGCAACCAAACTGAAATGAAAGAAGCTAAAGGAACAATGATTATTGCTAAAAAAGGTTATCAATTATACACTATTGTTTTTATGACAAATGGAGATCTATCAGAAATAGAAAATGAAATAAATGTTGTAATAAATAGTTTTATTATAAAATAGCTAATTTTAATCTTTGAAATAATATTTTTATTTTTTTTATTTAATTAATTTTTCATATTAATAAAAGCATAATTAATGCTTAAAATGCTTTATTTATGGAAATAGCTTTTGTTCAAACTTTTTTTAAAAGTTTGAAATGTTTGTTTCATATTAATAAAAGCATTCCTTATACTTAAAATGGTTTAATTTTGGAAATAGCTTTTGATCAAACTTTTTTTAAAAGTTTGTTTCATAGCCATAGCTATTTAATTTTTGTAATTATCCTAATTTTCATGCACAATTTATTTATTTACAATTAATACAATTAATAATTAGTTTTTTATAGTAATAATTTCAAACATTAACCTATGACAAGTAATAATGAAACAAAAGGAGTCAATATACTTCTTGGAGATCCTAAAAAAGCTGTTTTGAAGCTTTCGATCCCAATGATAATAGCTATGACTATCAACTCATTATATGCGCTTATTGATGGAATATGGGTTGCTGGTATTGGAGATAGTGCTCTTGCAGCTATTGGTTTTGTTAATCCTGTTTATTTAATAGTTATGGGTTTTTCAAATGGTATTGGTGCTGGAGCTACAGCTGTAATCTCTAGATACATTGGAGCGAAGAATAAAAATAAAGCAGATAATGGTGCTTTGCATGTAATGGTTTTAACTGTAATTTTAAGCATATTATTCACATTTACTTTTGTTGTATTACTTAAGCCTATTTTAGAACTTATTGGTGCAGGATCAACCATAGACTTAAGTTTAGAATATGGTCAAACACTATTTTTAGGCTCAATATTCATTGTCTTCTCATCCACTGCCTACGGAATTTTGAGAGCAGAAGGAAATGTTAGTAAAACAACTTATGCCATGTTACTTGGAGCCATAATAAATATAATATTAGATCCTATTTTTATTTACACTTTAAAGATGGGTGTAAGTGGTGCAGCAATAGCTACAATCATATCTCTTGCAGCCGTGTCATTACTATTATTATATTGGTTTAAACGAGACACATACATTGATTTATCCTCTAAAAAATTTAAACCAGACCTTAAATTAACAAAACAAATATTAAATGTAGGAGTACCTGCAGGTATGGAATTTTTGATAATAGCTATTTTATCTGGAACACTAAATGCTATTTTAATGATTACTAATGGTGTGGACGCTGTAGCAGTTTATACTGCAGGTTGGAGAGTAGTTATGATAGCTATGGTTCCAGCAATATCTATTGGAGTATCTTCAGTTGCAGTTGTAGGTGCAAACTTTGGGGCAGAAAGATTCAAAAATATGAAGATAGTTTATAATTACTCTATTAAATTGGGATTTATAATAATTGCATTAATAAGTATAGCTATTTTTATCCTTGCACCATATATCAGCTATATATTCACATATTCCCCACAAACAGCAGGGCTTGGAAAGTTAATCACTGACTTTTTAAGAGTAACTTGCTTGTTTTATATATTCTTACCAATAGGTATAACTTCTTCATCACTTTTCCAAGGAGTAGGTAAAGGTTTTAATGCATTAGCTGTTACAGCCATAAGATTGTTGATTCTTGAGGTTATTTTTGCATATGTTTTAGCTATTCCTCTTGGTTTTGGACAATATGGAGTTTGGTTTGGAATAGTTCTTGGAAATGGAGTAGGATCACTGATTGCATATATATGGTCAAAAACATATTTAAGAAAAATAGAAAGACATGATGAAATATTGAATATAAATAAAAGTAAAAATAGGTGAGAACTTTAAAAAGTATTTTAGTGATAAGTTAATGAAAAATAACTGTATTTACTCTCAATATTGATTTATCATAAATATTAATTACAACATGCTTAGCTATTTCTCTAATATAAAATTCTTTTTCCTTATTTAAAGGCTGTGCAACAATTCAAAAATCTAAGTTTTTAAATTTTGTTAATTAACTTAAAATTACATTTATAGAATTATAATAAATAATATTATAAAAATAAACATGAATATTTAATAAAATTCTATTTT
>NZ_LWMT01000016.1 GCF_001639265.1 Methanobrevibacter filiformis | reverse complement strand
TAAATATTGTAATAATCTTATTTGTCATAATGTTTAGTAAATATTGTAATAATCTTATTTGTCATAATGTTTAGTAAATATTGTAATAATCTTATTTGTCATAATGTTTAGTAAATATTGTAATAATTTTATTTGTCATAATGTTTAGTAAATATTGTAATAATTTTATTTGTCATAATGTTTAGTAAATATTGTAATAATTTTATTTGTCATAATGTTTAGTAAATGTAGTAATAGTATTTTAAATATATTACTAAATATAATAATTATTTTATTGAATTATTTAATGAATTATATATGTTATTTATTATATTAATTTTATTCAGAAATTAATTTTCATGACTTTAGGATCATAAAAAAATGTAAAATCTATATTGTTATTAGTACATTTATATATAATACAAATAATATTTAAAATAATCATTAATTAAGAAGTATTGGTTAGTGGAGGTACAGTTATGTTTGAAGAAGAAAATGATAATAAGATTTATAATTTATTAATAAGTAATGGACATGATCAAAATAACGAATATAATGAATTTCATGATAAATTATTTTCAAAAAAAGATTTTTTATGGAAAGAATCTTTCGCAGGATCATTACATCTGAATGAATCTTTTTTTAACAAAATTGACGCAATTATTTTACTTGCAGGATTATATGAAAAGAATAAAGAGAAGATAGATGCTTTAATCGAATCTGCTATAACATATGAAAAACCAATTATTCTTGTAAGACCTTATGGGGTTGAGGAAGTTCCTGAAGATGTTGAAAAAGTAGCCAGTGCTATTGTAGGATGGAATGCAAATTGTATTGTAAACACTATAAAAGATGTGGTTTTAGGAATATATGATGATTTTGTTTAAGTAGAACATTTTATACTAAAAAAATTAATAAAATAAATTAATAAAATAATTTAATAAAATAAATTAATAATCAATAAACTTAACTACTTACTTTAGATACTCCTTGATCTTTTTCTATCTTAATTATATTGTCTGCAGCATTTTCAAGTTCACTATCATGTGTTACAATAATCATTTGAGGTAATAGAGACATTTTCCTTAAAATATCTATTAACTCTGAACGTCTGTAGCTATCTAAGTGTATTGTAGGCTCATCTAACATTATCGTTTCAAGATTTCCTTCTGACAATGATTGTGTTATTCCAAGACGTAATGCTAAAGCAATAGCTATTTTTTCACCACCACTAACCATTACTAAGTTTGTTTCTCCATCTGGACCATAAACACTAATATTATAATCTTCATCCAACTGTAAATCAGAATAATTAAAATTGAATTTTTCAAAGAATTCTACAGTGTGTTTTTGGATAAGTGGTCTTGATTTATTTCTTAAATCTTTCTGAATCTTATCTTTACTATACAATTCCCTTATCTCTTTAAGTAAATCTAAATAATCATTAATATCATTTAATTCATTTTCAGTATCTAAGTTATCACTAATTTTTTTATTAAGTCCATCAATTAAATTAATTATTTCTCGAGCAGATCCTTTAATTTCACTAATATTCTTATTTAGCTCAGTTATTCTATCTTCAGTTTCTTTAAATTCAATGCTCAATTTATTGTATTTTTCTTCACTAAATTCAAAGAGTTTAAGTTCGTTGTGAATCTTTTCAATTTTTTCTTCTTTAATTTTAATAATCTCTTCTTTAGCTTGAATTTGAGAAACTAGAATATTTTTTTGTTGAATTGAACCTTTTAATTGATTATATAATTCGTCTGCTTTTTTAAGCTTATCAATCCTATTTTTAAGATCATTTTCACCAATATCTGTAGAAATTGTTTTATCCATATCCATTACTTTTTTAAGCTTCAAAACCTCATTATCAATTTTTTCAGTAATCTCATCAAGTTTAATTGTAACAGATTCAGGTTGTTTCAAAAAATCTAAAGCTGTTTTTGCTTTTTCAAAGCTTTCAAAGCTTTTATTTGTCTTTTCAATCCTTTCTGTTTTGTTTTTTAAGATTTTTTTCAAACTATCCATTTTTTTATGGTATTCATTATTATCAGTTAATTGAGAGGATAGAACTTTAAACTTTTGAACCTTAACTTTAAGTCCTTCATTAATTGTTTTATAAGCTGAAATCTCATTTTCGATTTTTTGTAATTTCAGAGTATTACTTTCAATTTTATTTTTTTCTTGATTTAATCTTTCAATAAGCTCTTCTTTCTTTTCAATTAAACCTGTACTTGTATCAATTATATCTAAATAGTCATAGCTTAATTTATGTTTTTGATCATCATCAATGTCACTATTACAAATGGGACATTTTCCATCCACAATTTTAAGCTGGGATAAGCTTTTTTTAGAAGAGTTGATTTTCTCTTTTAATGAAGATACTTCCTGTAGTTTTAATGAAATATCTTCATTGAACTTTTTAAGTCCTGTATTCAAATTTGTTTTAGTTTTTTCAATTTTATCAGTAATAGCTTGAAAGTTATCATCATCAATAGATAGATATGTTTTAATTTTTTCAGTGAAATTATGAATATTGAGTTTGTCCTTGTTTATTTCTTCTTCAAGCTCTTTTTGTCTTTTTTCACCTTCTTTTAAGTGTTTCAGATTATTTTCAATTTGAGTTAATTCTATTTTAATTTGCTGAATATCTTCTTTTAGTTGAATATGTTCTTTATGTTCTAATTCATTATATTCTAATATTTTTTTATTATTTTCAATGTTTTGTAAATGTTCTTTTAATCTTTGTTCTTCATTTTTTAGTATTTTAATATTATTTACAGCTTCTGCAAAATCTAACATAGCTGGGAGTTTTTCAATTTTCCTTTCTAAAATAGTTATTTCATGTTCTGTTTTCTTTAAATCTAAAAGTTGAGTATTAAATGTTTCATTGTCTTTTTTAAGCTGTTTTACGTTTTCTGTTTCATTATTTAAGTTGTTATTTAAATTTTCAAACTTACTTTTTTTAATTTCGATTTCAGTTTTTTCTTTAAATTTATCATTTTTAATTTTTTGAATAGACTCTAATTCTTTAAGATATTTATCTCCATTAGAGTTTAATTCTTGGAGTTTTTTCATTTTAATATCTAAATCTTCCTTTAATTTAGAATTTTGACTTATTTTACCTTTTAACTCTGATTTTTTAAGTTCATATTCTTTCATTAAATCTAAACTATTTTTCCAAGCCTTTTCGAGAGATTCTATTCCAAGTAATTTCCCTATTAACTTTTTCTTTTCAGCTGAAGTTTTACTAACTAAATCAGCTATTTCTCCTTGTCTAATATAAATAGCATTTAAAAATAAGTCTGCATCCATATTAAGAATAGACTGTATTTCATTATTAACCTGTTTATCTCCAGTACAAAGTCGTGTAAACGTGGTTGAATTATCTGAATTATTATTTAAACTTGAACTATTATTTGATTTAGAATTATTATTTAAACTTGAACTATTATTTGATTTAGAATTATTATTTAAAGAATCATTGTTTCTTGGTTGGAATTGGAAATACAAACTTGCTTTTGAAGATGTTTGGTTTCTTTCTCTCACTACTTTATAAGTATTTCCATCTGAAATAAATTCTAAGGTTACAGACATAGTAATATTAGCATGATTTTTTTTATCTATTTTAATTAAATTATTAATATTCCCAGAGTACTGTTTAAATAATGCAAAGCTAATAGCTTCTAAAATACTTGATTTTCCAGCTCCATTTTCACCAACAATTATACTTACTCCTTGATTAAAATTAATCCTAGTATTTAAATGAGACTTAAAATTTTTTAATTGAAGTTTTGTTAATATCATATTATCACTAGTTTTAATTTAGTTTTAAATTATAGTAAAACTGTTATATGTCATCCCATTTTATTTCTCTATCAAAATAGTCATTGAAAAATTTTTCGGTTATAATCTTGGAATTTCCCATATCTTCCTTTGGAAGTTCATTTAAAAGATCAATAGCTAAATTAGTTATATCTTCATTATCATAATGTTTAAGTTCATTCACAATAATACTTTTAGCATCTAAAGTATCATTTGAAATTATAACATCTGTATGTTCATTTTTTATAATATTTCTGAAATTAGGACGTATAGTTAAAGCTATTTTAGAAAAAATTTCATTAATTTTCTCATAAACATCCGTTCTATTAATATTCTCTCCAGATATTGTAATATTCAACACAGGCTTATTTTTTAAAACTTCTACATCTTTTTCAAGAGATAAAAACTCTTCATCTATTTTTCTATAATCTATATCTTTAACTATGAACTCTCGCATCATATCTACATTAATAGGCTCTACTTCAGGAATATCTCCACCAATATCTACTAAAAAAAATCCTTTTCCTTTCTTTTTATAATCAGAAACCTCATTTGATTTCCATATTTCAGTTGACCCTGGATAAGTTAATTTACCCTCACCAAATTCATCATTTATCCTATTATGAACATGCCCACAAGCATAATAGTTAAAATTAGTTGGAATCTCTGCCATTTCAAGCTCATATTCAAAGGGTAAATATTTATCAATCCCTTGATGTATAACTAATATCCTTTTATCATGTTCTGCACTTTGTTTAGATACAAATTGAAGCTTGTCAACCAGTTTATCATGGTGTGCCTTAGAATGATATGGGGTTCCTCCAATAAACACATTATCCTGGATATAAAAAGGGTTGTTATGGCTAATTAGTTTTAGTCCTAATTTTCTAAATAATATTTGAGGAGGCAATGCATTTTTCCTCATAATAATATCATGATTTCCAGGTATTCCATAAATAGGTATATTAGCATCATTTAATTTCATTAATGCCTCTTGAAATACAAGTAAAGCATTGGGAGAAGGTTTTGAAATTTCAAAAAGATCTCCACTATGGATTACAAAATCTACTCTTTCTTCAATTATATTGTCAATTATCTCCTGAAAAACATGATAAAAATCTTCTTCTCTTTCAAAAAGACCATATTGTCTGTATCCTAAGTGAGTGTCAGCTAAATGAGCAAATTTCATCTTATCTCCATATCTCCATAATGATTTAATAAAACCAACTAAACTTGTACAATTTATAGAATTTTATGTAATAGTAATTATATATTGTAGGAATTTCTATAAATATCTTTACTTTTTAGCTCTATTTTAATAATTAGTTAATAATTAGTTATTAAAGTTTTGCACTAATAGTTATTAAAACAGAAAATGAAATAAATTAATATTTTAAAATATTCATTAAAAAGAAATGAAAAATAATAAAATAATTCATAAAGAGTAATAAATTACATCTTCATATGTATCATAGGTATCTTTTTTTGTTAAACGGATAAAAACACCATTTTCATCTTTAAATAATACTGTTGCGAACTCCTCACTAATAAAAACATCATCTGATCCATACTTAAATATATCTCCAGTTTTTGCTTTTTCAAGATCATCCCAGTATACTCTTTTTTCAAATTCTTTATTTTTGGTGATTGAGTTTAATACAAATACTGGTGGTTTAACTTCTGTTTTAACTATATGGGGTATGTTTTTAATTGCTAGTTTTATTACTTCATCGTAATTTGATAAGTTTAGTTCATATTTTAGTGTTTCTAGTTGTTGTCTTGTTTTTTCGCTTACTCTAATACTCATATTTAATCACCCATTTTAATAATTAAAAAGTAATTTAATATTATATGTTTTTTTTATCTTTATAAAAGATTAGTATAATTTTTAGTATAGTTATTATAAATATTGTAATAAGTAATATTTTTATAATAATATCCTCTCCTTTAGAAATTTATAAATAGTAGATGTTACATAATTATATGTTAAGTATTAGGGGTTTCCCCCTATTTACTTAACATAATTAATAGTTGAGCTGCAATGATCAGTAGTCCCACAAGCTCAATTATTAAATTTATTTTTTCTGCTTTTCTCATTTTATCTCACCTCCTGTATTTCTATATTATTATATTGTACTCTATAGTATATAAAGGTTTTCTTTTTTGTACTCATAATTATTAAAAAAATATAAAAAACTATTAATCCAATAAAATAATCTGCACCTCCCTACCTATCCATTTCCTAGGAACTAACACATGAGCAGTACCACCCACAGGCTTAACAGTTTTTATCATTATATTTTCAAGTTTCATTTTCTCTTCAACTGCTAAATGTGCATCATACTCATTATCAAAGGATTCATTTAATATTGTTTTTCCTTTTCTTTTTAATTCGGCTGTCCATTTTCCTGTATTTTTATTATAATAAACATTTGGGTATTGGCTTGTTTTCATTTTTTCACCTTTTTTAATATAATTTTAACCTCTCAAATTGAGAGGTTTTTAAGTTTTTAGTTTTTGCTTTTAATTTGTTTGATTGAAATTATTATCTTAATTGAGAATAATACTATTAATATTATCCAAATCATTTGATCAATACTCATAATTATCACCTTTTTTGAATTCTTAATTCATGATTTTTTTAGAAACTTTTATAATATTTAAGTAACATAATTAAATAGTAACTATAATTTAAGATTATATGAGAGGTTTTTAACCCCTCATTTTTATTATTACAGTGTTCGTATGAGTCCTATAATCGAAATGATTAAAGATAGAACACCTATAATAATATTAATCTTATTATAGTCTATTTTCATTTATTTTCACCTCCTTACAAGTTCTATATTATATTATGGTTAAGGTAGTATATAAAGGTTTCCTTTCTAAAATATTAAAAAAATATAATTAAAAAAAATATACTTTCATCATTTCTTTTTAAGAACCTTAATAGGCTTAATACTCCCTAAACTCAAACGCTTATTAATGGCCTCCACAATAACACTTAAAGAAACCCATTTAATAGTCCTTGAAGGATCAGCTATTTTAACAAGCTTAGCAGATTTATTATAACCAGTACAAGCAACATAATGCCCATAAGAACCAAGATAACCAAGATTTTTAGTTGTTTGAAGTTGAATAATTAAAGGATTCTTATTATCAATATGCTTAATGATTTGATTAAAATTACTGTAATCTTCTTCAACAAGAACAAACTTAGAATTAACCTTATTCGCACCATTTATAAGATTTGCAGGAGTTGTGCCATTACTATTGGTATTACATAATTTTCTAAGTGATTCAATACTTATATTAACATCATAATAACTAAAAGCCATTGAAAGACTTGTTGGACCACAGGTAACTATGTCTGGCTGCTTTTTGAAGTAAACAAGTAATTCTTTTACATTAACAGTCTTAATAGATTGACTAGTGCTAGTTCCAGTTGATAGCATGTTTAAATCTGATTTAGCACAAGTTTTAGGGCCAAATACTCCATCTTCACTATTTCCTTGAGCATGTTGTAGTAATTTAACTGCTGCTACTGTGAAATCTCCATATTTATTGTCTATTTCTCTTTTGTAGAATTTACATGCTTTTAAGTATTTTTGTAGTTCTCCTACTGCGGTTCCTTTGCTTCCTTTTTTTAGATTTGTGGTTTTACAATCCATTTTTGTTTTCTCCTTATTTGATAGCGTTCGCTAGCCCATTATAGGCATTTTGTAATGCTTAAAAAGTAGTAATTTAATATAAAAAATAATTATTCAATTTCTGTTTCTAACTCATTAATTTGAACTCTAATATTTTTACGTTCTTCAATTTTATTTAGTAAGTCTATTGGAACCTCTTCACCAAGAATAGTGAATTCTTGAGCTTTTGTCACGATATAATCAGTATCACTTAATTCTTTTTTAAGCTCAATTAGTTTATTAATTTTATGAAATTTCTCTATTTCACTAATATTTTCATTTATAATTTCATTTATTTTTTCTTCTTGAACAAGTTCTTTAAATTCATCAGAACTTATGCTAAATGTATCTATATTATTAGTAACAGTATATTCATCTTTTTCAATCATTTTATTGTCTTCATCAACTTTAAAACTAGTATAATATAATTCATCGTCTTTATTTAATAGAACTATGAAAATATTATTTGCTTTAAAATTAATTGAATTAAATGTTAAAATCATTTTAAACCTCATGAGTATGCTATCCATTGAACATTTGGATAGTAACTACTTGAATTGCTCAACTCAACATATGTACAAGTAAAACCAGTAGTACTTATAGTATTAATGCTAAAATTCCACGCATAACAAACAGCAGGTTTAGCTAGCATTGCAACCACTCTGGGGGTGCTTGAAAATGCTTTTGGGAATGTTACAGTGAATGTTGCGTAAACCCCATTTCCTCCTGAACAATTTGTCCATGATGCACTTCCACTTGGAAGAGTGTATCCTCCTTGCTGAATTTTATTATCTATATAATCCTTGTTTGCGGCATCAGTTCCAGACGTTGGAGTTGGTAAATTAATTATTTTCTTACTATTAGCATTAAGATTATTATTTCCTAATCTTAAAACTCCTTGGATTGATAATTGTCCACTAGCGTCCTCTATAATTCTACTAGTGAAATCTGATGTGCTGTCAGCGTAATGAAAATCAATAAATCCTCCATTTGTAGCGCTTGTTCCCATTCCTTTTAGTTCTATTTGTCTTGTTTCTAAACTAGCTACATTATTGATTCCTTTTCCATTGAAATTGTTTGAACTTCCAGCAAATAAATTTAAAAAATTAGCATTTCCTATTTGTGTTTGATCACTTGCATTTATTCCAAGAATATTGTAATTTGTACCGCCTGTATTTTTAGAATATAAATATTTATTATTAGCTAAAACTATATTTGCATTATGATAAATATCATTACTAAACGTTTTCTGTCCTGCTATTGTTTGTGTGTCAGTTAGATTCGCTACATTTGTTGTTGTAGCCATTTGAACCCATGGACCCCATGAACTGGAATAATAATTCCTTGTCCACATTTTAAAAGTATTATTTGCAAGATATTCGATTAATCTTTGATTTACTCCTGCGTGCTGTGTTACTTCCATGAAAAAAGCGTTAGTTGTTGGGGAGTTAGTTAATGTTGCAACAGTAGCATTAGCACCGCACCTGTACCATCCAGGTGCTTGTAAAGTATTCATATCTGTTGATTCAGCTATATTAGTAAGTGATAATTCTTTTGCATATCTTGCAAATAAATTCTGAACCATAGTGGTAGAATTAATGAGTAATGGTGCTGTTCCACTAGCAACTGGTAATTCTAATTGACCATTCGTGTTGAATGTTCCTATTCTTGTTGTTCCTTTAGTGAGTTGAAGATTTCCTGAAGTATTATCTAAATTATTTGATGATTCTGATATTCTCCATAAATTACCGCCATTTATTGTTAATCCTTCTCCAAAACCTGGGTCTTGTATATTTAAGTTATTAATATTAGTTATGTTTTGTCCTCCCATGTCTAATGCTCCAGACATGGTTCCTCCTGATAGGTTTAATTTATTATTTAATGCAGTTGCTGTTGCAGTTGAAACTGGTTTATTAGCATCACTAGTATTATCAACATTACCTAGTCCAACATCACCTTTAGCAAGAGTAATATCAGCATTTAATGCTTTATTAGCTACTTTACGAGTTATTGGAACAACATCAACAGTGTTAGCCTTAGCATTCAAAGCAGTTGCTGTTGCAGTTGAAACTGGTTTATTAGCATCACTAGTATTATCAACATTACCTAGTCCAACATCACCTTTAGCAAGAGTAATATCAGCATTTAATGCTTTATTAGCTACTTTACGAGTTATTGGAACAACATCAACAGTGTTAGCCTTAGCATTCAAAGCAGTTGCTGTTGCAGTTGAAACTGGTTTATTAGCATCACTCGTATTATCAACATTACCTAAACCTATTTGAGCCTTTGTTACACTGTGAGGATTACCTTTATTGCTTGTGTGATCATAAGCTATTTTTCCACGATCACCACGATACGCAGTCTGTGGTGTTTCACCAAGGGCCAAATCTGACCCAATTACTACGTATTCTGATCCTGACCATCTGTATGTTTTGTTTGTGTCTAAAGCCACATAGATGGTTTGTTCTTCACCTATTGCTGGAAAATCATTTAGGGTTGGGAATTCTTTAATATTATCCACAGATGATGGCAATTGTGATGAAATTAGTTTTCCTGATTCATCTAATTCAGCAATACCATTAGGAGTTCCTTTTTCACTATAGGGAATAAGCGTTGCAATTGTATTATTTAAACTATTATTTGTGATTAAATCTTTAAAAATACTTGTAATGTTAAATGGAGTGAGATCATAATTCAAATCAATATTTGTAATTATTGTGTTATCTGTATTTGTATTTATGTCAAAATATAATTCCTCTAATCCTATTACTATTTGTGATAAATCAAATAGGACTTCATTGTTAGTTGCCGTTATTGTTTGATTGTATAGAATATCTCCTTTAAAATTTGTTATAACTACTCTTAAATCAGCATTATTGTTAAGAGATATTTTTAAATTATTAAAATTTTTGAATGGAGCTATGTTTAAATAGAATTTTAATTTAACAAAACCTGTACTATCTATAGTTATGTTGTCCTGATTGTTTATGAAAGTTCCTGTTAATGCAATCAGGCTACGTTTAACTTCTAATTCATCATTGGTTGATGGAAATTTGTAATCGTCATAATCGTTGGGTATTGAAACAGTTCCTTGTGCTGATCCAAATTCGATATAGGAGGTTATTCCATGAAACCATTCTAGTGGGAATTCTGTTTTTTCTTTAAAAAACCATTTTAATGGATTTTTTCTAAGTTTAACCATTAGTTAATCACTTCCTTTTCTTTTGTGAGTTATCATTTGCTTGTAGTAATGTGTATGTTTCACTATCATAAACTAATCTAAAATCATTACTTATTACTACTATGTCTCCATCTTCATTTTGTGATGCTGCTTGAATTATCCTTTCAAAATCGTACAGGTTATGTAAACTATCATCAATATCTGACAGTACACTGATTAATAACTCATCTCTATCAATCATTATAATCTTCTCCTGCCTATTCGTTAGGTATTGTGTTTGTTCCATCGGTAACGATTAATATTATACCTGCAAATAATTTATTACTAATAACATCATATACTAATTGAATATTTGACTCTTCAGGCAATGTTATTGTTATTGTTGGTCTTGGGTCTTTTGCAGTTATTAATGAAACAAGCACATCTGTTGTTGTATTATCTAGCATATTTGTTATTGTATCATCAAATTCAAGATAATCCGTATGTTCACTTGTAGTGGCCACTGTGAAGCTATCAAGTGGAATGTTTAGCAAAGTAGCTATCATATTCATAATACTTCTTAAACTACTGTTTCCTTCAATTGACACAAGTAAACGATTACGATAATCATTATTGGATTCATCTTCATCTCGATATACTCCTATTTGATCACCTTCTAACTTTAATAAGCCTGCAGTTATTTTTTCTTCCCATTCTGTTGTGTCATCGTCAGGAATATTGTTAGATATACTTATTATTTTTGTATTTATGGTTTCTATAATTTCTACAATATGATCTAAGTAAGAACCCAGTCCAAAGTCAAGTAATTGGTGCATTGGGTTATCAGGTCTTTGTATTGTTTGATTGCTTCTTAAATTGTTTATAATGTACTGTCCTCTGTCACTCACAACACCATTCCTCCAGCATAATTTTAGTTAATAATTGTTTCACCTTGTATTAAAACTTGATTTTCTTCAGCATCAATATTTACTGATGGAGATATTAAAGTATAGTCAATTAATCCATTAATATTTGAAAGTATACTTAAGATACTGTTTCTGTAAATTGTTTCACTGATATTCAAGTTATTAAAGTATTTGTTTATTTGATTTTGTATTTCTTCCACTACATCGGCAGGGTTAACTTCATTAGTGAAAACTAAATCTTGAATGATAATATCAACAGGGAATGTTTCAGCACCATAAATATAAGCGTTTATTCCTGCAGGAGTAGTATCTGCTGTATTGAAGAAATTTGTTACATTTTGAACAATTTCTGCTGTGGGAGGGTTTACTATTATGCCAATTGTATAATCTCCCTTTAAACAGTTTATTACTTTCACATCATGAACTCCAGGTATTTTAACTGCTATTCTTTTATACCATCCTACACTTCCAAAATCATGCTCAGACTGCTCATAAAGTAGTCTTGCTCTGTAGTACTCATCATCTTCATCATCAGTCCCACCAATAAAAGGTACAGGATTTGTAACAAGTAAATCATCTATGCTTTCTTCAAATATTGTGACAAGATTAGAGTCTATATTATATTCACTACCTCCAAACACACTTCTTGCAGGAACAAGAATACTATTTTCACCTGCAGGTAAGATAGCTTCTTCTATTGTTTCATATTCTAATCCCAGATCATCTTCTGTTAAATATACACTATATGCAGGGATAGTTATGTCATAATCTTTCAGTACATCATGTGGTAAACTAAATTGTAATTGACCTGTACTATTTTTTCCAGGATTTCTAGGATTGTTGTGTCCTAAAATGTCTAAAAAATCTCCACTTGCATAAGGTATGTATTTCATTAATACTGATTCATTTATTAGCCAGAATATTTCGAATAAGGGTAATGATATTGTTTCAAATAAATTTCTAGCATCTCCTCCCTCATCAAGGTAACTTATTGGAGATTCTTGATTTTCAAATTTTGATTTATAATCTAAAAACATGTTATCTACAAGATATTGTATATCTATAACTGATCCTGTGAACATTTTCAATGAATCTTCAGTTTCTTCATCAAAATCATAATCTTCTTCTGCCATTTAAAGCACCTCTTCTACATTATTTAAATCAATAGTGATATTTTCATTTGTGTCTTCATCATCATCACTTACTAATCTAACATCAATATCTACAATACAATTAGTATTATCGTATTCTACATTAATATCAATTATTTCAGCAACAACAGGTTCTTTAAGTAATGCTTCTTCTGTAGCTTTTTTTATAAGTGATTCAGCATAGTCATAATCAGTAAGACCTAAATAATAATAAGATTTGTTGCCATAGTCATCATAACCTAAATTATCCAAATCTCCAGGAATGGTTAATAAACGATTAATAATAGCTTGTTTAGCATTATCAACTCCCGAAACCTTGCGAAAATTACCTTTATCATCTATCAACTCAAAATCTCGATGAAAATCACAACCAAAATCAACCATTTATTTAATCCTCCCTATTATAACTGGTTTTTTAATATTTCCATTAACAAAAGCAACTAACACAGTATCTCCAAGATTTATTTCAACATGATCAAGTATCATAACATCATCCAGGTTTAACTCCTTTGATATATTTAATACTTCAACCCAAATATTGTTCACTGAATTTCTAGATACTTTACATTCCAAACAAGGTTCTATATAATTAAAATCATTTTCTACTAATTCTGCTATTTTTTGATCAAGAGCCATGTTATAACTCCATTGTTTATGCATATCTTCTTATTCTTTGAACCCATGCTCCTCTTCTAGCATTTCCAGGATGTGAACATGTAGGATCCATAACAATAGTTCTACCATTGACTTTAGCAATAACATTGTTATGAGGATATATTCCGCAGCTTGTACCATTACTTAATCTTGCAGGTACATTTACTGCTTTTAGCATTGTAACGAGTAATTGTGATTGATCATAGCAATTTGCTACTTTTCGTTTGAATACTTGCTCATCAGACTGTTGATCCCCCAGCTCATACTTCCATTTGAAACCATCTACATAATTGAATATTGCTTTTGCTCCACCTTGATCATACAATGTTTTAGCCATACCTTTTATGGTGTTAGTGTTGTAGTTTCCTGTGGCTTTACAACTGTTTGCACTATTTTCACCTGCTTTTTTTAAATAAGTCTTTGATGAGTTTAATTTCTCTTTACCACATTTTGAACAGTAGTCGGCCCCACATCCACCATTGTTATTATCGCATGTGAATTGTGCATAGTCTTTTCCTTGATTAATATATTTGTATTTTGTTTTCCCTGTGTGCCCATAATTAAATTTCAGTTTTCCTTTTTTACCACATAATGGACAATAGTTAACAAAGCTATTCTTAGCCATTGGTGTGTATCCACACTTTCCACAAGACCCCACAACTTTTTTAGGAGGTGTAACTGCTTTTGAGTTATTGGAATTAGTATTACATTCTTTTTTACCAGTTTTTGGTGAAGGTGGTGTGTATGTCCAATTATCAGGAGCTAGTGTTTTACTACTCATTAATTTTAATTGATGAGATGCACTTGTTGTGATGATTTCTTCAATCCAAAATGAATGGTATTTGCCATGAGTATCTTGAAAAACACAGTATTGGTCAGCCCTAATATCTTTATAATCAGGGATGTTTGGTATTTTTATTGTGCCTTCCAGTGTTGCTCTGCCTTTAGTTTTGAATAATTTTTTAGCTGCGATTTTTGCTTTTGCTTTTGTGTTTATTTTATCATCCATTATCAATTCAGTGATAACACCAAATTGAGCAGATAATTTCTTATTTTGGTAGCTGTAAAGTAATGTTTTACTTTCTTCGTTACCATAAACTTTAACACCAGTTATTATGTTTGATGTGGTTTCATGAATTGATGAGTTGGAATATGTTCCTTTTTTAAATACAAAACCATTATATGACTGTTTACTTTTTTTAAACACTCCAATTCCATTATGATTAACATAAAACTGATAATTGTCTTTTTCAAGAGTGGCTAATTGATGACAAACATCTATTGCTTGAATGTTTTTAAAAACAAGATTTTTATGTATTCTTGTTGATTTACGCACCCCTCCAGTTCTAAGATTTCTTGATTTAAGTATTGTTTTTAATATTTGATGTCCTTTTTTCTTTGTGAAGCTTTGATTAACTTTTCCAAATAATAACTTTGTGTAATCAATAACTTCATAAGAATAAATACCATTATTATCATTTTTATCTGTTACTTGCCCACCAAATGGTCTGAAATTACCTGTTAATCTTATATCATTTCCTTGTTTCAATGAAATATGACTCTTAAAAGTTAGTATGTCTGCATTGTAAGCATGTTGTTTGTATGTCCAATCACTACTCATTGGTATTGATTTTGCAGATGTTGTTCCTATGTACAATTTTGGCATTTTATACCATCCCGTTAATTGAAATTTAATTTATTATATTTTTAATATAATCTGGTAATTTTGGTGTATTCTTAAGTAAGTTGGAACTTTTAGAGCTTTGACTTTTAATCATTAAAGCACCTATCTTTTTAAGAGTGTTTTTATCACATTTACCTGTGACAGGAATTTTATATTTTTTTTGGAATTTTATACAAGCATCTTGAGTGTATATTCCATAATATCCATCTAATTTGAGGTTTTTATTTTTGTATTTAATATAGAACCCATATGATCTTAATATCTTTTGGAATATTAAGTCGCATGATGTGCTTTTGTTTTTTCCTGCATGATCTTTGTACAAGGGTATGCATTTTTTTAATTTATTGTAGTTACTTGATTTTGGGGTTTTATTAGCTCCTTTTAATGGTTTCTTTTTCTTTTTTGGTTTCCAGTTCGTGAAATGTTTAGATAATACGGGATAGGTTATCTGTTTTTGTAGAGTTAAATCAACTTCATAAATTTGTTTATTATTTTCTTTAACATTAACATCAGTTATTATATAATTACCACCCATCATTAGACCAGAGTGTATTTTACCTGTAGCATATGTTAAAGTTAATTCTGTTCCTTTCATATACCATTTTTCTAGTTTTTTAATATTTTTAACATGATCTTTTTTGTTTAACTCAAAAACAGGAGTTATTTTAAGTTCTCCTCCTCCTGCTCCTTGGTATACTGTTTGACTTCCAATAACTCCATCAAAATCAATAGTTTCATTATTTAATTGAGGATCGTATGATGATCCTACTTTGACATTAAGATCAATAGATTGAACTGCTTTTGTTTTAGGGCAGATTTTATAATATGATGGCTCGTTATCCATAATAAACACCATTATTTTTTTCGTTTAAGTATATTGTCAATAACTGCTTCTAAGCGATATTCTAGTTCTTGTATGTCTTCTTCATTGGATACTCTATCAATTTTAATATATACTTGGATATTATTTTTAACAGTTTTAGTATCCTTATTATTAGTTTTAAGTAGTTTTAGTAATGAATTTAAATTTAATTCTGAATCTTCAAAAACATTTCCTATTGAAGGTAATACAGGTGTACCATAACCACTTGCGAAATTCCCTCCAAGTGTTGCTCCTGCACGATATGCTGGTGTGAAACCAGCAGTAATAGCTGATAATATGTATCCTATCTCTTCTGCTGTTGTACGGGCAGCTAAACCTGGACTGTTAACATCAGCTCCTGATTTATAACCTTTTGCGAAGTTCTGACCTAATGTGTAACCTGCACTATATGCTGTAGTATAACGTGATTGTATAGCTGATATTATTTGAGCTATTTCTGTTACCATTGTCTGTGATGCTGGTGCTAAACCAGTTCTTAGTCCTGCTACAAATTTTTGTGCTGCAGTAGTACCTGCACTTTGAAAAGTAGCATAACGATTCTGAATAGCACTTATAGCTGTACCTATAATAGTGACTGTAGCTGATCCTACATTTACAGCACCTAATTTGATACCTGTTGTTATTTTACTTCCAAGGTTTTGTGCTGCTGGTTGAACTCCTGATGCTGCACTAAGAACACTATTGATTTGTGTTATTGTGCTTGTAACAGTAGTGATAGCTGAAGATAATCCTTCAGCATCTAAATTACTTCCTTCATCAGTTCCAACAGCTGATTGAATATTTTTAAGACTAGTAATAATAGTTTTAATAGCATTTTCCATATTAGTGAATTTTTCTGGAGGTATTGGATCTTCAGGCATATTAGCAAAACTTTGATTAATTCTGATATAATCATTTAAAAAGTATCCAAATTCACTAGATAAAGCTCTCCATCTCTCACCTAAACCAGCCACATCTAAATCTTCAGGAATTAATGTTTTCAATCTTCCAATTGATGAGATAACATTAGATATAGTGTTTTCTAGCTGTGAGAATGCAACATATTCCACCTTGATTTTAGCTAATCCTGCCATTTTTTGACTTATTGAAACAGCATCATTTATGAAATATCCAAACTCACTAGATAATAATCTCCATTTTTCACCTATTCCACTTATACTATCAGCATTAACTCTTTCCATTTTAGGTTTAGTTGCATTGATAAATGTGATTATTCCATCCACTGTTTTATTTATTTGTGGTGTTGCTTTTTCAAGATTTTCACCAGATTTAAGATTCAGGATCTTTTTAAAACTCTCATTTCCTTTTATAATATCATTTAAGAAGTAATTTAGTTCATTGGTTAATAATCTGAATTTAGTGCCTATTCCACTTATTCCTTTTTGATCAACACGCGCCATTTTAGTTTTAAGAGTGTTTGTCATGATTATTATGCCATCAATTTGTTTAACAATATTATCTAAGTATCCTGTTCTACCATTAGATACTCTATTACTATAAGTTAAATCAGCTCCAGAATCTATGGCTGTTTTCATTGTTTTCATTATCTCAGAGATACTTTTAACTATCTCAGCCATGCTTTTTAATTTGTCACTAATTCCTTTTGGTATTGCGGGGATTCTTTCTGCTTTTTCTTGTATTTTTTTAACTAAATTTACAGAGTCATCTATTAATTTAGATAAGTTTTCAGCTATTTCTGAACCATTTCCATTAAATAGGTTAAATTTCCAGTTCTCAAAACCAGTATCTCCTCCATCACCAATGGCTGTTTTCATTGAGTTGAAAATGCTGCTGACTGCTTTAATGGTTTCAGCTAAACTCTTAAGTTTATTAGTTATCTCAGTAGGGACTGTTGGGATGTTGATACTATTTAATTTATCAATGAAAACATCTAGATCCTTTATTCCTTTGGTGAGTGATGAGAACACTCCACCTCCTGCTGTGAAGCCTCCAAACCATCCTGCAAGCTCATTTATAACACTTAATGATATTTTATTTTTTGCAGCATTATTAGCACTGTTTAAAGCTTCAGATAATGAAGTAAGTGCAATAGCTGCTTGTTTAATAGTTTCTGCACCTTGTTTAACCTTACCTAAATCACTGAATTTCTCTCCAAGATCACTTATTTTATTAAGTGGTTCTTCAAGTAATATTATTGCTTCTGTTGCAAGACCTATAGTGATAACTATTCCTGCAGCAGCCATTAAACCTGCAACAGGCACAGTTCCAAATAATGCTACTGCAGCAGCGAATATTATTATAAATGGTGCTGCTTGAATAAGAGTATCACTAACTAATTTGAAAACTTTCAATCCTGCTTCAACATTAGTTTTATTTTTATTGAAATCACTTCCAAGCTCTCCAATTGCCCATAATGGCACTTTTAATAAATATATTGCTTCTGTTGCTAATGCTATACCAATAGCTATTCCTGCAGCAGCTGCAAGTGAACCCATTGCTAATGTTTGAAATGATCCTCCACCTGCAGTACCCATAATATATGCGAACGCGATGATCGGAGGCAATATTAGGGCTAGTACAATTCCAACGGTTTTAAATGCTTCAGCACCAGCTAAGATATTAGTTTTATTTTTATTATATGAATTACCTAGTTCTCCAAGAGCCCACATTGGTCCTTGCATAAGTATTAATGCTTCTGTTGCTAATGCCATTCCTGCAGCTATTCCTGCAGCAGCTGCAACTGTTCCACGACCAATGTTTTTAAGATCTCCTTTAATAGTATCTTTAAAACTAACAGCATCTAATTTAGGAATCTTACCTTTACCTTTAGGAGCTTTACCACCTTTATCTTTTCCATTTCCATCTGGAAGTGCTTCTCCTGCTTTTCCCATTGCTTCATTTAATATTTCAGTTTCCACAGCAGTGCTTCTAATTATCCCTTTCAATCCTGTAAGAGTTTTTCCAAATAGTCCTGCACCACTTGTTAATATTGGCCATAGAGTATTAACTGCAACTCCTGCAGTTAATAATAATCCTAATGCTCCAACAGCAACCAATAATCCAAGTGTTAAATTACCACCTAATGTTTTATCAAGAGCCATGAATCCTTCAATCATAGTTTTTAAAACAGGCAGCACATATTGCCCTATTTTTTTACCTGCAATAGAGAACATTTTAGTCATTGTGGCTTGCAATCCTGTGAAAGTTCCCATTAATTCATCTGTTGAACCAGTTACTTTATTAACTGCATTCATGTATCCTTCAACATCGTCTTCCTTACCACTCCATAGTCCTGTTTTCATTAATGATGCTTCAGTGATTCCATATTGATCAAGTGAAGCATATGCTCCTTTTATACCTTTACTTAAATCGAACATGGCTCCTTCTGCTTGTGCAGCAGAACCTGTTAATGCATAAACATATGATCCAAATTGAGCAACTTTAGGACTTACAGTATTTAATGTTTTTTCATTAGCACCAGTTGATGCTTTAAATGCATTTATTGCAGGTATTACTTGTTGCATTGATACTAATGTTTTGTTAGTAGCATTATCAATAGTATTGTATAATTTTTCTGCTCCTGCAGATGTTGAAGTCATATTTTTAAGAAGTATTTTGTTAGTTTCTGCTTTAGCACTAGTATTTACAACTATATCAGAAACTGCATTTACTCCCATACCACCTAATGCTCCAGCCATTAATCCTTGAACACCATCAAGACTATCCATGAACCCTGATGCATTTGATTTCATACTACTGAATGATTGTGAAATACTAGATGCCATACTAGAAGCACCTGATTTAATATTTGACCATGCACTACCTGCACTTGATTTAATACTAGACCATGTACTATTACCTGTTGATTTAACACTACTTAAGTTACGATTAACATTACTTAAACTACTGTTCGCACCATACTGTATTTGCATGAATGTACTACGACTATCTATTCCTGTTTGCTTAATAGTGTCTGATGTGCCTTTAATGGATTTATTTGCATTATCAAATGATTTTTGTGCAACATCTCCTGTGTTTTTAATAGATTTATTAGCATCTTCAAATGATTTTTTCGCGACATCTCCTGATTTTTTAAAGTTATCGCTTATGTTTTCAGCTACCTCTGAAGCTTTATCAATGGCTTTTATGATGATTTCGATCATATTGTTTGAAATAGCCATTTAAATCACGTTTCTTAAAAATTAATTAATCTTCTTCATCATCTAAATCTTCAGTTTTTACATTATTTAATTCATTATGTAGCAATATTGATGAATTAAATTGCCATAACCATTGAATAATTGTTAAATCAAAAGGATCTTCTGCTAGTTTGTAGTTTCCACCATATTTACTACATAACCAAGCTAATTCTTTTGATTCATCAGTCTTTAGGAAATCTTTTTAAATCTTCACCTAGTTCATTAGCTTCTTCTTCATCTTGAACTATTCCACTTATATCGAGTATTTTATCATATATTTCATCAAACTGTTCTTTATTAAGTAAATCTTGTATTTGGTCTTCTTCGAGTGATGAGTCATGAGGTGATAGTGATAAGTATATTGCTCTTGTTTGAGCTTCTCTTGAACTTACTATTTGTTCTGATATGCTCATTTTCATTCTTAGTTCTTGAGCCATTTCTAATTTTTTATCTTTTTTGGATTTGCTTCTGAATCCTTTTTTATCAGCTATTTCTGTTTGTATGTTTTCAACTTCACCCATTGCTTGTGATTCAATATCTTCAACTTCTCCCCATTGTCTTCTTGATAGTGGTGATGCTTCGATAGTGTCATTTAATGAGTCTATTTTGAGTATTAGTTTGTCTTTTTTGCCTTGTTTAATTAATGTTGATATTTTAAGAGCCATGATTTATCCTTCCAATTTTTAATAATAATAATTTAATAAAAATAAAATAATAAAAAGTAATAATAATGTTATTGAATTATTTATCTTTAAACTCAATGCGTTTAGCATTGAACGATCCACTGATTTCTTTCTTACGTTTAGCAGAATATTTAACACTATACTTTCCTCTTTTACAACCAATGAATGTGATTACTTCATCTTCATCTTCAATTATAATTGTTCCGCCATCTTTTTTATCATTCATTTTCATAATAGCTTTTCTTAAACCTTTATAAGTTTCACTGTTATATGAGATCCTGGTGAAATTAACTTCTATTTTGGATGAACTATCAATATTAACATTTTCATCAAAGCAGACGATTTCTTCATTTTCTGGACTATCATCATAGTCCATGTCCACTCCTTGTGCAACAGGAACATCATCTATTTTCATTTTAATATATTCTACCATAACTATCAAACCTCTATTTTAACTATAATGCTACTTTTATTCTTTTTCTTATTCCTTTAACAATACGAGGTACTTTAGCATCGAAATCTACATTCAACATAAAAGGATCATCCTCATCTGGAGTTGCATTAACATCAACATTTGTAACTATCTTGGCAGACAGTAATGCGTCTGCTCTGTTTAATAATTGTCCATTTGCTGAGGTTAAATCAGCTAATATTAATGTGTTTCCTAGCCAATCTGATAAGTCAAAGTAATATGTTAAATAGTGTAATATGTTTGTTATGTATTGTTCAGAGTATATTTTTAAATCTCCATTGGAGTATGTTTCTTTTTCACAAGTTACACTTGAAACACATCCATATTTATTGTTTTGACGATTTTTCTGTTCAAAAATGGTTATTCCTGCTTCTATAAGTTCATCTCCATCATCATCATTATAGAGAGGGTAGATTGTTTCAATGTCACCCACTATTTTATTTGTTCCGCTGACATTAACTGGTAATCCTGCGATAAATCCAACCCATCTGGCAACAGATGGTGCTAGAGAGTAATTATTGAATGTTTGTGATAAATAAATAATGTTTTTACTATTTGCTATATTAGTAATAGCTATATTTCCTGCTCTAGTTTCGGATGTTAATGGTAGTACTGCTGTTGTTGGTTTATCATTTTTGAATTTTATATCAGTCCATTTGCTTATGATTGGATAAATTGTTTCCATGTCTAATATTTCAGTGCTGATGAAATAATCGAATTTTTCACCTTTAAGATCAAACAATGCTTTATTAATGTCTTCAATTGTGAAGTTTTCTGATTCTTCTCCTCCTGTGAATGGTTGGTCTTCTGTTAATGTTAATTCTGTTTCATTCTGAGGTTCTTCAGTTTCAGGTACTTCGGGTGAGAGTAATTGAGCGTTTATTCCAGGAGTTTGTAGATTGATACGGTTTACAATATCGTTTAGTTGTATTTTCTTTATATGGTCGATTATTTCATTATTGTACTTAATTATTATGTCATAATTAAGAGTTACCTCTTCAATTTGATGAGGAATTACTGTGATTGTGAAATTATTACCATATTTTCCTCCTTTATCTGCTTCTAATGTTATAATATTATTTAGTGTTAAGTTTGCTTTTTGTCTAGTTCCTAATTGATAAACCATTATATGGTTTGCTCCATTACTATCATTCTCTTGATCTGATTTGAATACTTGTTTTATGCATTCAGTTCCACTATAATTCTCGTTTTCACCTAGTGCTCTTAGTGCTTGTCTTACTCCGAAGAAATCATAGATTACTCCATGTTCTGCTTTTTCGAAGTTTCCAATTATTGCCACAGTTCCTGCTGTTCCGATTGGGTATGATACATCAGTTTCAACTGTTTCTGCTGTGACATTTGGTCTTAAAATTCCCATAAATATCTAGTCTCCTTTATTTTGTTATTTTTTTATTTAAGAATTCTTTGTAATTTTCATCTAGTTCTTTGCTTGTGTATTCTTTATTTTCTTTTAATTGTTGTGTGAATACTTCATATAGATGTTCTGGGATGTTTTTTATTATTTTCCATGTATTTGGATTTATTGTGTCTGTTTTGTTATTTTTGGGTTTTTTATCCTTAGATTCATTATTAGTATTAGTATTATTATTAGATCCTTCATGATTTTTGTTTAAGTTATTATCTTCAGAATTTGATGTTAGTTTATTCTCTTTTTCAGCTTCTGAATTCTGATTAACCTTAGTATCTTTATTCTCTTTTTCAGAATCTAAAAGATTAATATCCTTAGATTCATTATTAGTATTATTATTCCTTCTTCTACTCATTCTTTAAACCGCCTAATATCTCCACTAATTCTAGAACGTTCAAATCTAGTACTATTTTCATTATTAGTTTTCTCTTTAAACAAACAAGTGTAACTAACACTTGATTGATGCACTCTATCACTAGCCCCTTCAATATGAACTCCTGATGGTGAAAAATTAATGAATTCAATACTTTCAAAATAAGAATCATTATCACTAGTGAATTGTTTCTCTAATGCTTGACCTGCACGAACAGCCAAATTTTTACTTTCTTTGTATGATTTTGTTAGATCTTGTGGATTGTAACAAACAGCACAGATTATAAGAGATAAACTGTACCATTCTTCATCAAATGTAGTCATTTCCGTGTCTTGTTCAATTATTTCCTCAAGTAACCATAAATAGGGGATTTTTGGTTGATGATCAATATCTTCTCCTTGATAAATAGCTTTAACATCTGATAATAATCCTTCTGTATTTTTTCTTTCATTTTCAAGATAGTTTTGAATTTTTTCAAGTGCAATATCTGGGTTAGTAATCATATTATTTCACTTCACTAATGGCCATGTTTCCAAATTCTATTATTCTTGATTCTGTTGCTTTTATTGAGTTAACTACAATATTGTAAGGTTTAATCCCTTTAACAGTTACTTGTTTAACAGGATATTTTGCACCTTTCCAATATAACCAGGGATTTCCTTTAATTGTGATAGGTCTATGTTTTGGTCCATAGATTCCTGTTCCTTTATCCAAGTATTTCATGTAATGTACTGATGATGAAACTTTAACATGATCATGACTACTACGATCTGCATGCCAAGACCCTCTAGCTCTTCCAGTGTCTCTTGGTGTTGCTTTTTTAAGATTACGAATTAACTCATTCTTAGATAATGTTATAACTCTTCTTGTTATTCTTCTTGGGAATTTTGAGAGTCTTTTAATATTTTTATTATTAACAGTGATTGTTATGGTATAGGACATCTTAATTCTCCCCAGTTATTGCAAAAAAAGTAATATCATTAGTGGCCACTTCCTCTTCATCAGATACTATGAATGGTTCAAGTAATTCTTTGATTTCATCGGTGAATAATTCAACTTGAACTAATTCCTGATCCCAGTTATCTTTTTGACGAAAAGGAATGTCACGTCTTACAGTATTTCTAGTTATTATGTTACTGACAATTAATGAGCAAACAAAGCTTATAGTGTGAGGAATATTTTCTATGAAATTGTTGTTGGTGTATTCGTTGATCATTTCACTAGCAGTTATTATGTAATCATTGAGTAATTCATTGAGTTTTGTTTCGTTTTCTTCTTCATTTTCAGTATCATAGTTATAGTGGCGTGGTTGTACTCCAGTTAAAGTTATGACTTTTTCTGGTGTGCAGTACATGATTTCTTCAGTTTCTTCAGGAATTATATTCACCTCCATCAATGATTATTTTATTTAAAATAGCTATTCTTCTTCAGTTAATGTTATTTCTAATGTTCCAGAATTAGAAGTAACTGTAAAAGTCCCATTACCTGTAACATATCCATCTTTAACTGCAGTATAACTGATATTTCCTAATGGTACTTCTTGTAAAGTACATCCTCCACCAGAACCAGTTGTACATGTAATTTCTGTTCCAACTATCTCAACAAAAACTCCTTGAAGATTAGCTTCATCCTGATCTTTCACATTAACAGATACATTAGCCAATGGGTGATTGTTCACCACCATCCCCAGTATCCTCAGTATCTATTCCATTTAAGGAATCAAGAATATCATTAGGTATTGTTGTTACTACTGCTCCATCTCGGAAGTAATGATCAGCATCTCCCCTTATTCTGAACCAGTAATCAGTTCTTTCCATTCCAGCTTTTCTTTCTGGTTCAATACTGAGGTTGGATCTAATACCCCAGGCTAAATTCTCTGGTTGGGTTAATAATACTTTTCCTGCACCTATTAATTCTCTAGCTTCTGGGTCATCCAAGGTGTTTGCATTTTTAATGGTTATTCCTTTGTATTTTAATTCTGCAAACCCTATTTGTGTTGCATCACCTAAACCTGTGCTACGTGATTTAAGAACATCACGGTATGCATCTTCAACTTCGAAAGGAACATAGAATATTAATTTATCCCTTTTTCTGAATCTTGGAGATAATTTACGAATACCTGCATCAAAAATATTTTCAATTTGAGAAGCATTATCTAATGTGAAATCATCCTCTGCAGCTATTTGATGTTCTGCTAATTTCAACCAACCATCAGTTATACAAAGTAAAGGATCATCAGCTTTATTTATTGTGGTGTCTCCAAATACTGCGAATAATTCAAGGTTTTCACCAATAGCTCTACCCATTTCTTGTAGTAATGTGTTGGTTAATGCTTCTCCTGTGATATTGTCTTCAATATCATCGTCTTCTATTTTAGCACATGCTTTAAGTTTTTTAGCTATTAAAGTGTTAGCTCCAAAACTTAAGCCTTTTTTCTCGTCTTCTGTTAATTCACGGGTTTTACCTTCTTCATCATAACCATTACTTAAAACTCTCCCTACAATTCCTGCACGGTTTAAATTTTTCTCTGGTGCAGGCATTAGTTCAAATGCTGCTGAGTTTAGTATTGTTTGATCAAGTGATGCGTACATTAAGAATTTTCCCAGGTGTGCTGGTGAAAGTATTGCTTTCCCATCTTTAATATTGGTTAATTCTTTAAATGCTGCTCCTTGGTTTCCTAATTCGTTTAGTATATCGTTATTATCCATTTTCTTAATCCTCCATTTAGTACTATTTTTTTATTGTTAGTCCGCTGCTATTTCTGCCCATTGCTTCTAATACTGTTGCTTTGGTGCTTTTTTTACTTATTTGATCGTTGGTTTCATGGTTGGGTATTGATTTTGATGCTCCTTTGATTTCTTCAGGGTCGGTTTCTTCATTTTTAGTTTCATCTGATTTATTTGAACTTTCAAGTTTCTTTTTTAAATCAGCATTTTCTTTTTTCAATTTTGTTAGTTCATCTTCTTCTTTATTTGAAGTAGATTCATTATTTTGTGCTGACTTAACAGCTGTTAATATTTCAGTTTTAAGATTTTCTAAATCAGATTTAGTAACATATTCTTTTTCATTATTGTCTGTCATTTTATCACCTTTAATCACATTTTCAGTTCTTTCATTTTCAGCTTTATTTATCAGGTTTCCCAGTGAATCCCATGCTTTCTTTATTTTTGTGTATGTGGAATCGCTTATGCTTCTACCTGCTTTAATAGCTGTGTCTTTTTCACTTTTTTCTAACATTTTTTTAGCCACATATTCTTGTTGAACTTCAAGTGGTTCTCCAAATTCAACTTCTCCATTAACATTTATGGAGTATGGAATTTCAAAATGGGATTCTGATTGTTGCCATTCCATATAAGCAATTATTTTAGTATCAAATGTAAGAAGAATGTGAGCATAAACGTCCTTGTCACGGTATAAATTCCTTAATGCATTATTTAAGAGTTTGTGTTTACTTTCATAAGATTCATTTGAATTAATTGATTTAACACTGCAAAAAGTGGCCTTATGAACACATGGTTTATCAACAAAAGCTATTGTGGCTGCAACTGGATTGGGAACATCTTTAATTAGTGTTCTACTTTTACCAGCTACTAATGCATCAGCCACATTTTCAGGAGTCACAGTAACACTTAATCCAGTGTATTCTTCATTTTCTATTTTATTCCATGTGTCATCATCATGGACTTTCATTGTGACAAATCAGGTTCCTTTGGGGTAGGTTTCTCCATTGTCCATTTCTGTGTCACTTTTTAGTGTCCATGATTCTACTGGAATAGCTACTTCTTTTTTGGTTTGGAAGTAGTCGTGTTGTTTGTCACTTATTCTGTATTTTTCCATGTATTTGTGGGAGAAGTCTTGTATTTCTTCTATGGTTAGTTTTTTCTCTCCTCTTGGTGCGTCACAGTCAGCGTAGTCTGGTATGAGTACTGGTGCTGTGATTAGTTTTTGTTTATTGTTTTTGTATACTATTTTTGATTTGGTCATGGTATTTTACATCTCCTAGCTATTTCTTTAATTATAGCTATCGCTAGCCCACAGGGAGCATTTTGAATGATTAAAAAAATATAATTTTTATAAATATTAGTGAAAAGTATTACTATTTCAATAAAACTATGGTGTTTTTCGTGAAAAATAGCTATTGTAATACTAAAAAGTAATACTGTAATATATAAATTGAAATTATTAAAAGAATTAAATACAATTATTGGAGGTGATTATAATTGATTGATTTAACTGATGATAAAGATAGGAATGATAATATTCCTGATCGTGATGAATACTCAGAAAAATCTGATGAAAAATGATAATAAAAAAATCATTTAAATAAAATTTGGGAGGATTGTTAAGCAGTATAAATTACAATATTAAATAAGTTACTACAAATATCACTGCTAACAATCCCCCAAAAATCAACAAGTAAAAACCCAATTTAGAAAACTTAACTTTCACTTTAATAACTTCTCTATTAAAATCAATAGCTCTTTTAAAATCACCAAACAACTCATTTAAAATGACATCTTTATTTTTAAAAGTATTATAATAACTTTCAAGAATATTAGCGTTAGGAACAGTTTTAAAAGTTTTAAAATAATAAGAATGAATTAAAAGAATTAAAGCAGAAAGATAAAAAACTAATGATAAAATAAAAACCAATTTAGATAATAAAGTCATGTTTTCAATGAAAGATCCAAATGTAGTTTGAACAGTTAACATAACTCCTAGAAAAGCAATCATGCTGTTATTTTTAGTGTCGATTTCAAAGTTTCTTTGATTTTCTTCATTATACTTGTATTTAATTAAATCAAATAAAAAATCATTATTAGTAGTATTCATTCAGAATCATCTCTTTAATATTTTTCTAACTTTATTCTTGAAATTAAACATTAAAGGATTATCTTTACTTTCATATAGAAGTTTTCCTCTATTATTTGGATTTGCTCTAACAGGTTTTCTAATAGTAGGTTTTACATCTAGATGAATGTGATCACTCAATCGATTTATTGTTTCTTTTTTAGAAGGAGAATAGATTGCATGTAAAATTGATTCTATAGATCGTTTTACTTCAACTAATTCTCCTTCATTATTAACATGATAAACTTTATAAGTTCCATCTTCATAATAATCTATTTGTCCATGTGGAGCATAACCACAACCACATATTTTACCTTCAGCATGTTTTCTTTCCTTTTCTTTCATACGTTTAAGCATAATAACACCTCTTAATCATTGAATAGAGCTATCGCTACCCCATTTGGGGAAGTAATATTAATAAAAAAAATAAAATAGTGTAATGACAATTTAATATTATGGTTTTAAATATTTCGTTATCTTTTTAATTAAGCTTTAATTTTCTTTATTCAGCTATATAATGTGAAATTAATAATATATAAACATTTAAAATTAAATGGTCACGACAATAGCTAACAACTAGCATAAATAGCTATTGGCTAAAAAAAATATTATAATAAAAAATTATAAAATAGTGAAAACATAATTATCTTTAAATTATAGAAGAATGTCCTCATCATTATCTACAAAACGACCTTTATTAGCCTCAGGATTTAATCTACTTAAAAGATTAGGATTCTCTTCAATTTTAACTCCAATAACTTTTTTATTTTCATCATATAGAGTTATTCTTCTATCTGGAGCTTTCAATCTAGTTTCCCCCTTATAAAACTCCTCAGGATAGTTGCTACCATGTTCTATTAATACACTCCATCCATTAGGTAACTCGATAGTCTCTTCATTATAATCTCCATAGAATCCAAGTGTCATTTTATCACCAATATATTATTTGATGAATTTAACTATTTAATATTTTCTTAATAATTTTAACCCTATTTGGGAAATTAAGTATGAACTTCTTATCTCTATTAAGATATAATCTCATACTTTCGGCTAAATCTTCAGCATAATTGCCATAATTCTCATAACTATCTAATGCATATTCAGAAGGCCACCTATACTCTCCAGATAATCCTTTTGTTTTTAGAGCATTATAATCCTTTTCAGCACTTTTTATATATTTGCTATTTGTAGATAAAACATAATCTACTCCATATTTTGTTTTTTGAAGATCAATTAAATGCCCTAATTCATGGTATAATGTAGATTTAATATTACTATTTTTCATAATATACATTCTTTTAATTCCTTCTGAAGTTATGCGTTTGCTTACATATCCTTCAACAACTTCATGATTATTACCTATTCTTTTTATTGCATGTTGATTAAGATGCACTACTTCATCTAAATTCTTTTTTAATACTGAAGGTAATTTATCATAAGATTCTTTAATTATCTTGGCTTCACCCAGATCAGCTTCAACTAATATGCGGATATTTTCCTCAGGAGTTTTACCCATATAATTGTATGATTTGAGTTTAGTGGGTTTAAGTCCATATTTCATATTTACTTCAATATCCCCAATGTTTTCTTCTACAATAATTTTTTTATTTTTAGCTATTGATTCTAACTCTTTAATCATTTTTTTATTATTGTTGGATTTACTTATTTTGTAGAATTCTTGCTCATTTTTATTTAAACGATTAATATCAAATTCAGGAACTTTATTAGTAGGTTTGTTTATATTTTTTGAATTAATACTTATGATATCTGATTCATAGAATCTCTCTTTTCCTACTGGGGTCATGTACCCATAAGGCATTATATAAGGCAGTGTGACACATCTACACCAGACCCATTCTTTCATTTCTCCTGTTTTATCTCCAGGATATAGTAAACCATTATTAAACCTTGTTCCTACTTCTACTATTTCACCATCAAGTAGTGCGTGTGTTTGTCTTACTCTGCTGTCTTCGCATGTGCTCCATTGGTGGTATTTTATATCGTCTTCGAAGTATTGTTCATAGGCTCCTAGGCTTTGTGCACTGTTCACTTCTGTTACTGCTATTCTTTCAGCTTCCCATGTTTTAAGTCCTGTGAATTCTTTTTTGAGGTTTTGTGCTATTTCACGATTTCCTAGTCCTTCTGTGTATCCTTTGTTTATTATTTTTGTTATGTTATTATCTACTCTTTGTAAAGTTGTAGTTGATGCAGTGAATACTTGTGTTTTTAATGTGTTGCTAACCTCATCAGAATAACCGAACAGCTCATCAACATTAAAATCTAAGTATGATTTAATAGTTTTAAGCACACTATTATCTTTTTCTGGCTATGTCAAAAACTTCATGGTTGAGATAATTTTTCCTCTTTCTTGCTCCCATTTTATTCTTTGAAGATCTAAATAGGTTGTTATTCCTTGTTCTGTCTTGTATATTTTTTTCAGGTGTCTTGGTA
>NZ_LWMT01000015.1 GCF_001639265.1 Methanobrevibacter filiformis | reverse complement strand
AATTATATTTAGCCTGTAAATACATGATTTTAAACATTAAAGTAACATCATGATGTGGTCTACCTCTGCACTGGTGATTGTACATGGATTCCAGTATTGATCTATATATTTCACAATTCAGCATATTTTTATGTTCTTTCAATTCTAACAACTCTTCATTTTCATTATTCATAGAGTTAAGAAGAAAAAGAGTCTTAAAATGATTCACACTTTCTCCATCATCTAATGCGCGAACCATTCTTTCCAAATCACAACACAAAAGCTCTTTATTAAAAGGACTATTAATATTAAAATTAAGACCTTCCTTCCACAAATCACTAAAATCCCCACGAACAACAGACCTCAAATAATCAAAATCAACACTAAACTTACCACTACTCTCCCAAACATTCAACTTCTTCAACACAAACCTAAAACACTTACGAATACTACTATTAAAACTCATAAAAAAATATATAAACAATCAAACATAAATAAAAATACCAAAGAAAAAAAATAATACATATAAAAAGAAAATTATTAAATACGAATCCTCGTCTATAATAATAGCTATATATAAACGCTTAAAAATTACTAGCTATTGGTTAGTTATAGATTATAGGCGTGTTTTAGGTATTTAGGAGGTCAAAATCATGAATAAAAAAATATTTGTTATATTTGTGATGTTAATTTTAGCTATTTCGCTTATAAGTGCATCAGCATCTTTTGCAGCAGATAGTAAAGTTAAAACAAAGTTAACAGTTCATAATATAACTTCAAAATATAGTGAAAAGACTAAAATTCTCGTGGAATTAGTAGATGATAAAGGAAATCCTTTAGAAGGTGAAGCAGTAAGGATAGTTGAAGATGGATGGTCTGGAGACCCATATTACACAGATTCTCTTGGTCAAATTAGCATAAATGCTGAAACTTCAATGGAAGGAACATGGTATAATTATGGGAGATATCTTGTGACTGCTAGTTACAATGGTTCTTCGAAATATGCATCATCATCAGGAAAAGGTTATATTATTGTAAAGTCAATGCCAGTTAATTTAACCTTAGATATTGAAGAAACTAACAGTAAACAATATGCTAAAATAAAATTAACAGATGCATATAATAAACCAGTAGAATCTCTTAGAGTTAATGTATATGTGGATGGTAAATTTCATACTTATGTCCTAACTTCATCTAAAGGTAAAGTATATTTTGATTTATCTAAGTTACCACCAGGTAAACATAATATTACCTTTTCTAATTCAGAAGTAAATAAAAATTACATTGTAGATAAAGAATCCATAGTTTTAAAAATTAAGGATAAGGGGCAAGGTGCTTTTGATTCAAATAATTCAAATAACTCTTCATCTTCAAAAAATAATAATTTAAAAGCAGTTGCTTTTAACATGAAAGACACAGGTCTTCAAATAGGCGTTATTTTAGCTATTATTGGATTAATATCTTCAATTTTTGTTTATAAAAGAAATTAACTAATAAAAACCATATATATTTATATATTTTATTTTTTAATAGCTATTATTTTTAATAGCTATTTTTTATTTTAGTTATTTTAGTTATATATCATAAATAAGTAAATAAAATCAATGAAAAAGAACTTAAAATACAAATATAATCAAATATAATCAAAAAACGAAGAAAATGAATTTTTTGAAAGTATATTGTAAAAATATAAAATGTATTAATATAAAATAATAGAGGAAAAAATAAATATCCTCCTAAAAAATGTTTAATCTTGTTTTCTAATACCTATTCTAAATATGCTTAACAACACCAATATAATAGCTATTATAGGCATTCCTGTACTTTTCATAGTAGCATTAGCTGCTGTATTCTTACTTGTTTTATTAGTATTATTATTAGTATTGTTAGTATTATTATTAGTATTGTTAGTATTATTATTAGTATTGTTAGTATTATTAGTATTGTTAGTATTGTTAGTATTGTTAGTATTATTAGTATTGTTAGTATTGTTAGTATTATTAGTATTATTAGTATTATTAGTATTATTAGTATTATTAGTATTATTAGTATTGTTGTTGTTTTGGGTTTCAAACTCAACTGAAACTGGATTAGCATTGTAGTTTATATCATCAGATGAAACTGTAATAACATGACGACCGTCATCGAGTTCATTATTTGGTATATGGATTGTTCCAACACCAGTAACATTAGTAATGATATCTCTGATGTGTTTACCATCTAATTCAACATTAACTTTATAGTCAGGTATTGGATTACCATCAACATCCGTTACTGTGACAATCACATCTACAGATCCATCAGGATTTTTAACTACATCAACATCAACAATGGCATTATCTTTTACAACATTAAAAGTTGTAGTATTGGTATAATTGGAGTATTCATTGTTTCCTGCATAATCAATCACAGCATTAACACTTCCTGTATGATTTGGTTTATAAGTAAGATTCCATTGACCATTAGAATCAGTAGTCAAAGAATGAACTTTACCATCAACAGTAACATTAATTGGAGCATTAGCTACAGGATTACTATTCTCATCAACAAGTACTCCATCGATTGTTATGGTTTTACCCACCTTAACATTACTTGGAATATTTATAGTTGAACTAGTAGATTTTGTCCTGCCAAAATTCATAATCACATATTCCTCATCTAAAGAAGCATCACTAGTTTGTTTTCCTTCAGATAAAATGTTAAACACATGACTAAAACTTTCGTCACGACTAGAATTATAAGCTACACCATTAAAAGTACCATTAATAACAAAATCAGGTAAATTCTCAACACCAGTATTATCAAGAGTAGTATTTAAGACTAACAGATAAAAACTAATATTATCACCAACATGAACATTATCCAAACTACTAGTGTTAGTAATATTCAAAATATAATGATTATTAGTATTAATGCCAAAAATTTTATTAGCTATATCGTTAACTCCCCACCAATTATAATCAAAACTACTGTTATCATCATGATCAGTGATATTAACACCAACCTGTGATATAATACGATTATATTGAACAGTTACATTAACCAACGAACCAGCACACATTGCACTGAAATTCAAACCAGTACCATTCTCAGCATAAATAGTATTACCTCGAATAATAAAATCACTAATATCAGTAGGCATACTACTCCACTCAGAATCAAAATAGAATCCATCACCATTTGTAGCATTAATAGTATTATTTAAAAACCTAACACCACTGATATTACCCTCAGTAGACAAAAAATACACACCATAAGCATCACCAGTAATATTATTCTCAGTAAAGGTTATATTATCGATGTTGACATTTGTATTCAGAAGAACACCATATTCAAGTGTTCCTGTGATATTGTTGTTGTTGAAGGTAATTTGTGAGTTGTTGTTTACCATTATATTAACACCAAGCTCAATTCCAGTGATATTGTTGTTGTTGAAGGTAATTTGTGAGTTGTTGCCGCTGTCTGTTTCCAGTTCAATACCAACACCTGATCCTGCGATATTGTTGTTAGTGAAGGTAATTTGTGAGTTGTTGGCATAATGTGCCTCTAGATCCATACCTGAGTCGCTTGTTGATGTGATATTGTTGTTGTTGAAGGTAATTTGTGAGTTGTTGCTTCCTTTTACAAGCAAATAAACACCAAGATTCATTCCTGATATGATATTGTTGTTGAAGGTAATTTGTGAGTTGTTGCTGGAGGATAGATCCAGATAAACACAAAAATCGGATGTTCCTGTGATATTATTATTGGTAAGGGTAATTTGTGGGTTGTCACTCCCAGATGCACCCACACGAACACCAGATTTTGTCCCTATGATGTTGTTGTTTTCAAAAACCAAATTAATAGAACGACTCATAGTGCCAAAATAAACACCATCAGAATCACTCGTATCATTAGCAGTTATATTATTATTAATCAAAGAAACATCAATAAATATATGTGGAGCATAAGCATTAACATAAAAAGCACCATAATTAGCTATTGAAGAAACGATAACATTGTCCTTAATAAGTATATTAGTTAAATTATCACCATAACTAATTAAATTAATACTACTATCTTTAGTTGTAATATTATTCCCCATAATTGTTAAATCACCATAACTTGATTTTATAGCTGTATCATAATCAACAATAGTTAAATTAATAATACGAACATTAGGAGCATTAATATTAAACAAAATACCAGACCCAGAACCATTTATTACAGGATTATTTTTACCTTGAATAGTAACATTACGAGCCACATTAATCTGACCTAAACTATTGTATGAATTACTAGTAAGATTAATTTCTAACTCATCATCACTATCAGTATCAATAAGATCCTGAAAATCCTGAGTAGCACTAGAATTAGTAAAATTATAAGAACCAGCACTAACACCAGACACAGTAAAACAAACCAAAATAGCTAAAATTATTAAACTAAATAACATAAATCCTTTATTTTTTACAAACATTATTTTCACCTCCTGATCCAATCAAATCAGATAAAAAAATCTATAAATATCTATAAAAAATATCTATAATATAAAATTATAAATAATTATATAAAATATATATAAATATATAATTTAATATTTATATTTTCATAGTAAAAGTTAAAAAATAGAGAATAATCACTATCAATTAACTAGTAGTACTTATGTTCTATATTATATATAAAATTTATTGAAAAATAATATAGATATAAATATATATCATAAACAAGTAAATAAAAAAGTGGTTAAAAGAATAAAAGAAGAACAATAATTCAAAAAATCTATAATCAATTTAAATCAATTTAACAGCATTGAGTATGTAACTTAAAATTTTAAGAATAAAATAAGATAATAATATGATTTAAGCCGCTTATTTTATAAAATAAAATGTTTTTAAATAGCTATTATCTAAATAAATTATTAAAAATTCTTAATTATTAAAATAAATATTATAATCAATTTTTAAATAAAATTAAAGATTTTTTTTAAAAACTTATTATTAAAAACTTTATTAAAATTCGTGATATATACTATAATATCTATTATTAATTTAATTGTTTAGCATGAATCTAGTGATTATAATTATAAATTTAACTTATTTAACTAAATTCTGTAGTTTACTATTTTTGAATTGTTTCACAGCATATTTTTTCCAATTAAGTATTTTTAATAGCTATTTTAGATTGTTATTTACTTATAGCTATTTAATATAATATTTTCCTTTTTATTTAATAGCTAACTTAACAAAACATGTATTATTAATCCTAAAATATCTAATAAAAATATCAACAATTATATAAACAATCAAAAACAGAAATAATAAATAATATAAATGGATTAAGAGGTAAGAAACTTATGCAGAAATTACCTGTAGGGAGACAAAACTTTGCTACATTAAGGAAAAACAATTATTTATATGTAGATAAAACAAAATATGTCCATAAAATGATAGAAAGTGGAGATATAAATTTCTTATCAAGACCACGACGATTTGGAAAGTCATTGTTACTTAGTACATTAAAAGAATTATTTGAAGGAAATAAAAAGCTTTTTGAAGGATTATATATTTATGATAAATGGGAGTGGGAAGATAATTATCCTGTAATAACTATAGATTTAGCTGGAGGAACTTATAATAACTTAAATGTTTTGGAAACTAAACTTAAAGATATTATCCATAGAATAGCTAGGGATTTTCAGGTAAATATATACAGTGAATCATTAGAAGAAAAATTCACAGACTTAATCAGTGAAATTTCTAAAAAAACAAATAAAAGTGTGGTTGTTTTAATTGACGAATATGACAAGCCTATTATCTCGAATCTTCAAAATAAGAATCTAGAAGAAATTCAATCTAAATTAGGGAGCTTTTATGAAGTTTTAAAAACAAATGATCAGTATATTAAGTTTATATTTTTAACTGGAGTATCTAAGTTTACTAAAGTGTCTGTATTTTCAAAATTGAATAATGTAGATGATTTAACCCTTATTGACGAGTTTAACTCAATGTGCGGATATACTCAAGAAGAATTGGAGGATAATTTCTCTGATTACATAAAAAACTTATCTAATAAATTTAAAACTTCGAACTCAGAGATTATAGCCAAAATTAAAACTTTTTATAATGGTTATAGTTGGAATGGTAGAGAAAAAGTTTATAATCCATATTCTACACTATTATGTTTTAAGCATGGTGAATTTTCTAAAAATTGGTTTAACACAGGAACACCAAATGTATTAGCAGATTATCCATTAAATAGATATAATCTTAAGGCTATTGCAGAACCAAACATGGTTACAGATAGTGAGCTTAAAAATCCAACTACTTCTAATATGAAAGATGAAATATTATTATTTCAAACAGGATATCTTACAATAAACAATATTGAAACAAAAGAAGATGAAAAATTTTATGATTTGAGAATTCCAAATTATGAAGTAAAATCTGCCTTATTTGAAAATTTAGTAAGCCAATATTCTAAAATACCTCTGTATGATATGTTAGAATATGCAAGAAAGCTATTAAAATATACAATTGAAGCTAATTGCACAAAAATAAAAGAAACACTTGGAGATTACTTATCACCAATACCTACGGATTTAAGAGGAAAAGACGAAAAATATTACCATACATTAATATTTATGCTACTGTACACTGCAAAATTGCATGTACATAGTGAAGTGCATAGCTATAAAGGAAATGCGGACTTAATAATAGAAGAAAATGACTATGTAATAATAATTGAGTTCAAACAAAGCAACAAAAGCTCAATTAACTACATGATAAATAAAGCATTAAAACAAATAGAAACACAGGAATATGGAAGGCAATACAAAAATAAAAAAATTATAAAAGGAGCAATAGTATTTAAAGAAAGTGAAATAGGATGCAAAATAATCAAGGAGTGTAACGACTTGTAAACAAACGAAATACTTTTTAACATTTAATTGTTTGCTTTCAATTTATTTTGCATTATTCTTTTTATAAAATGCACGGTAATGGGAAGCCAAAACAAATAAAAAAGGAACAGCTATTTTCAGTATGATTATTGTAAGAATAAATAATATTTTTATTTTTACTATTTTTCACTTGTTTTTTTTAAAATTTAAGTTTTTAAAAATACAAACATTTATATATTATCACTGTATATAATACTAATGATAAATAGTAAGAATCCAAAAATAGTTCAGGTCATGCCTAGTTATATATTAACTTAGTTAAACATGTTGAAGTACAAGTAAAAATTAATTCGTTGTAACATAATAAAACGTGGATTAAACAGAACTAATCACTAAACACTTATTATTTATTAAATGCTCAATATAAAGTTATAGTTAATTGATACCGCCTCATCTTAAACTATAATGCTTGAAATATGGTAAGTATTAGAATATTAAGATTTTCTAATTGTAGACATTAGTTATTCTCTAAAAATAATATTCTTTTACTTTTTATTCTGTTATCCTAATCTACACATTCAGAACATTTCTCTTTTTTTGGAGCATTTGCATTAGGTCTAGAATTGCTTTGACTGTCAGATTTTACATTATTCTTAACCTCACTTTTTTTAGAAATATTTGCTGAAGTATTTACTTGGGATTGACCATTATTTTCTTTTGAATTATCTGTTTGGATTTGAACATTACTATTTGCCTGATTGTTATTATATTCATTTAGATTATTATCAATATCATTTGAATTTTTTATATTACTGGAATTTTTATTATTAGATTCATTTGTAATATTAGTACTTTCATTTTGAGTTTTATTAATACATTTAGCACAGTTGTGCTGACTATTATTATTGCTGAACCCTTCAGTTACAGCATAGGCTCCAAAAATTCCAGATAACACTATAACAAAGAAAAATAGTATTAAATATTTCTTTTTCAACATTGTTTCCTCCATTTCAATTGATATTTTAAAATTAATTAAAGATTCATTTTTATATCATGTTTTAAAGGATAAAGTATATGCTTTATTAGTATTCCCTATTAAATCTTTTAATATGTTCTTTGTAATGATTAATTTATATCTTGTTTTTGTTTTAAGTTTAGATTTTGGAGTAATTATTATTTTATTATTTTTCAATTTAATAGAAATTGCTACTTCATGATCATTCTTTTTATTTCTTAAAATAATCTTTTTTAACTTATTTTTATCAACTTTAAAGGTTTTCTCGGAATATTCTATAGTAATATATTTTATTGATTTTTCATGATTTTTTTTAAGAGTAGTAGATACAACTGTTGGAGAGACTTTATCTATAATGTAGGTAACAGTTGAAACCTCAGAGTCATGACCTAAAATGTCTTTCCCATAAACACTTATAGTTGAAGTTTTAGTGATTTTAATAGATTTGGTGTATTTAATATAATTTCTATTATTTATTTTATAGTAAACTACACCATTACCAGGGACTGAAAATTTCAAGAATATGTCTTTTTTATACACAGCTGTTAAGTTAAGGATTTAATCGATTCTATAGAATTGCCTTAAATTAAACATTGCTTCTTTATTTTTTTCTTATTTCAGAAACTTCTTCTACAATTGGTTCTATTTTTTCTTGGTGGGGTTT
>NZ_LWMT01000014.1 GCF_001639265.1 Methanobrevibacter filiformis | reverse complement strand
ATCAGTATTATATATTTTAACATTCATAATTATTACTTGGAGGAAGTTTGTTTTCTCTTTGCATAGATTTAACTATATTCTTCCTCCATTTAATTAATGTTATTATACTCACTTTTTTTTGAATTATACTGAACATTACATATATATGTTGTACTTTTCATTGAATTTTTTCACTTGTTCACCCTGAAGTTTTTGACACAGTCTTATTGTTTAAGTTTACTTTCAATAATCTCAGATTGAATATCACATTTTTCAAGTATGATGTTGTTTAAACTTTTCTCTAGCATACGTGGTTTAAAGGATATCTGAATATTGGCTTCCTTACTTTCGATTTCTTTGGTGTTCACGATTCCTTCCGCTTCTTTTAAGGATTCTAGAGCACAGTTTACAGGACCATCTACTCTAATTTTAGCAATAGCATAACTCCAATTGGTTATTTTATTAGCTAATTCAATTTTATCCATTTCTGTGTCGATAAGTCCTTTGATGTAAGTGTTTATTGGAAGGAGTATAATTGCTACAGTTAATCCTGCAATTGTAGTAATAAGTGCTATGTATATTCCTTGAGAAAGTGCTGCTGTGTCAGGGCTCACTCCTAATGTTTTAAAAGTTAGCCATAGTCCTGAAACTGTACCAATAAGTCCTAAAAATGGAGCTATTTCAATAATTGTCTTTAATGTATCAAGTCCATTGGTCATTTTACTTACTTCAACAATAAAAACCTGTTCCATTGCTTCTTCTACTTCAATTCTATTTTTATAACCTATTTTAAGAGCCTCAGAAATAATTCGTGACACTGGGTTTTTATATTTGCTTATATTCTTTAAAGCTTCAATAGCTCCTCCAGTTTCCATTGAGGTGATAACAGTTCCCATTATTTCTGTTGTATCAATTTTACTAATCTTTTTAAGATATCTTATCTTTTGTATTGAAAGAATGCCTCCATAAATTCCAACAAGTGTGATAATGTAAGTTAAAGCTCCTCCATTTTGAAACATATCAATTACTAACTCAAAGAAATTTATTATAGTATCAATTATTATCATAAATAACCTCTTAATCTATCATCTTAATTTTAATATTTTAGTGTATTCTTAAAGTATATTTTAATATTCTTTATTATAGTGTTGGTTTAATTATTTATTAGCTATCCATTAACTAATTATATATAATAATATCAGTATTATATATATATATTATATTTAATTATAATTAATTAATAGTATATTATTAGTTTTTCATTTATTCATTTAATATTTTCTTATTATTCTAAAATGGTAATATTACTATTAGAAATATTCATACTATATTTAGATTTCATTAACACTTTGATTTTTATGATATATGAAACAAACTTTTAAAAAAAGTTTTGTCATATGCTATTTCCAAAAATAAACCATTTTAAGTATAAGGAATGCTTTTATTAATATTAGTATTAATTTATATTAATTTCATTATTTTAAATTTTTGACTGTTTGCCAAGATTTTCTAACAATTATGGGCATTTCATTAAAGCTATAATTACTTAAGAACTTTTTTGTTTTAGGATCACTTGGATAACCTGAACCAATGTCTCCGATTTTCCTGTACTCTTTTTTAAGTTCTTCTATTATTGCATCTCGTTCGGCTTTAGCTATTATTGATGCTGCGGCTACTGGTATGTATTTGTCATCAGCTTTATGCTCGGCTTTAACTTCAATATCTTTTACAATTGCTTTAACCTCTTCTTCAAGTCTTTCAGGTTTAACATCTAATGAATCAATTATTATCTTTTCATATGTGGTTTTCTCTAATAAATTTTCAATAACTTTATTCATAGCTATTTTTTCAATATCATTTAGGTTGACACCATTTGCTCTTAAATTATCAATATCTGCTGCTGTTATTTCAATCGTTTCCCATTCAAACATATTCTTTAATTTACGAGATAATACTTTTCGTCTTGTTGCTGTAAGTCGTTTAGAATCTTTAACACCCATTCTTTCCAATACATTGTTTTTATCTTCAGGAACTATAACTCCTGCAACTATAAGGGGTCCTATTACGGGGCCTCGTCCAGCTTCATCAATACCTAAAACATTCATTGTCACACTACTTGTTTTTAAATTAAATATACTTTATGATGATATAATTTAGTTATGTATATGATTATAAAATAAAATATTATATTATACTTTTAATTAGAATTAGTATATAAAAATAGCTATAATTTAATTTTAATGAATATAAACATATAAAAGCATTATTAAAATATATTTATTATAAAATAAAGTGTATTACTTATGAAATAGAATATAAAAATTAGAAAAAGATTAAAAATAAAAATAGCTAAAATAATATTATTGAAGTTAATAAATTAAAACTAATTAAAATAAGATTAGACAATTTAAAATAAGATTAAAAATAGCTAAAATACATTAGGCAAATTTAAAATAAGATTAAAAAGAAATTATTATTTAAAATATTATTTCATAGCTTTTAAACGTACTTCTGGTTCTAAAGCTCTTGGTTCAGCTGCTACTATTGCAGCACCTTTTGCTACAACGGTCATTGGATCGTTAGATATTTGTATCGGGATTTCTAGTTCGTCACAGATTCTCTCTCTTAATCCTCTAAGTTGTGAGCTTCCTCCAACAGCTACAGTGTTGTTGTAGACTCCTGCTATTAGTTCTGGAGATAATCTTTCGAGAACAAGGTTTAATCCTCCAATAATTTCTTTTACAATTGGTTCAGCAGCGTCAGCTATTAAATCAGAGTCGATTGTAACTTTTTTAGGCTTGTTATCAATTGTAGATTTACCAATTATGTCTGTACTAGTTGTTTCTAAGTTAGCTTTGCAATGTATTTTACCTACTTTGATTTTTCCATTTTCTGCTTCGTGAATTCCGATTTCAACATTGAACCTTTCTTTTACCATGTCTACAATATTGTTATCGATGTCGTCTCCTCCCCATCTTACAGTTTCAATGTCAGTTATTCCTCCAAGGGATATAACGACTAAATCAGTTGATCCTGCACCAATATCAATTACCATGGTTCCATTTGGTTCAGCAATAGGTAATCCTGCACCAATAGCTGCAGATAATCCTTCACTTATAACGAGAACATATTCTGCACCAGCTTTTCTCCCAATTTCTTCAGCAGCATTTCTTTCTACCTCAGATGCATCTCCAGGGATACCAATAACAATCCTTCCAATTTCTTCCCCTTCTTTTTTACCTATTTCCATTGCTTTAACAAGTAATGCTTGTGCTTGTGCTATGCTTTCAATTACTCCTTTTCTCAGTGGTCTAAGTGCAATAATGTCTTCAGGTGTTCTTCCAAGCATCATTTTAGCTTCTTCACCAACAGCAAGAACTGATGTTTCATCATTTTTCTTCACTGCAACAACAGAAGGTAATTGGTATAAATCGAACTTATCTCCAGCGGGTTTAGCAATAACTGTATTTAAAGTTCCAAGATCGATTCCTAAACTATTACTAATTGCTTTCTTTTTAGGTTCTATACTTTCATTTACTTCTTCTTTTTTTCCAAAAATTCCCATTTTAATATTCCTCCATAATTAATATAAAGAGTCCCTTACTTAATAATTATTTAATTAATAGCATTAGGAGTCATTTTTAATATCTTTAAAGTCTATTACAAAAATCTGATTAGATTTAGCTATTTCTTGAATGGTTTCAACATTCTTTTCTTCTTCTGTAGATATAAGAATTGCAGATAAGATAAGATCACTCATAGTAAAGAGTGGAGAAACCATAGTTTTTATAAAAGAAGGTAGTCTTTTACTCATTCTTAAATCAGTTTCTATAAATCCTGTGGTTTCGTCCTCAAGTAATATTGAAAATTTTGCATTAGCTCTTTCAACATCTCCAACAAATTTTTTGATATTATCTTCTGGAGCAACAAGTAACATTAGATTAGGTTCATTACTTACATAGTAAGGAGCTATTTGGACACATGCTCCTCCATTTTCTTTACATAAATAGCTAAACTCTCTTATTTTGTTAGTGTCTCCATTTAACATTATAAAATCGAATTTCTTTTGAACAAATGATTCTTGTAATGTAACATGTTCTCTGAATAATATTTTGACACGGTCTTTTGAAGCTATTGCTGAATAAGCTACATTATTTACCAGTTCTTCATTACCAGCTATCACACACCATACTTCTGCAGAACTGTGTTGTGTTGATACTTTGGCAGCTTGCCTTAGAACTTGTATTTTGTCTTCAATCATGTTTGTTCACATTTATAGTTTAATCTAACAACCTTGATTAATAATCAGTAATAATGTATTATTATGATGCAATTAATTTGATCTATTAAAAAGTGGTACATGTTCATAATACTTTATAATTAATAATGGGTATTCAATGTTAGTAATAAATATTTAACATTATAATAGATATTTAACTTTTATATGTAATAATAGAAATATTAACAGCATTGGCACATCATGATAAGAGTACCAATGACTTTAGGATATTATAATGACCATTATTAATATAATTGAATTATTTTAAGTATCATTTTAATTAACAATTAATTCATGATTTAATAAGAATTTAATTTTAAATTAGTTTAGAATTCTAAATCATTTAAATTAAATTTTGATAAAAGTCTCAATGTTATTATAATATAACATTTTAATAATATCTAATTATATTATTATATATATTTAACTTTTTATATTATATGTATTATATGTTGTTAATCTTTTATTTGAATAGATTTATATTAATTCATTTTATTACTAATTATTTCTTCATAAAAATCATAATTCATAATTAATATATTTTTAGTTAGTTGTATTATTTTAGTTAGTTGTATAAGTTTATAATGGTATACTATGTATTGATTTAGCTTATTAATTTAAATAGGTATTTATAATAAGTATACTTAAATGTTAATTAGGTATATATAGTTTATGATGACATACTTAAAACAATCAACTTAGCATTCTAATTAAATTTTTATTATTTTTTATTTATTTCATTATTATTTTTCAATAACATATTACTTTTAACATTAAAATTAATAAACATTAATAAATAACTTATGAAAAAGTATTACTTGGAGTCAAAATATGAAAATCAAAAAAACAAATATGAGATACTTTATAAGAATTCCAGATTTAGTATCATTGTTGAATTTGTCATTTGGATTTTTAGCTATTTTAATGGCTATAATAAATGAAATAGCTATTTCAGCTATATTTATCATAATGGCAGGGATTTTTGACTCTTTAGATGGATGGACAGCAAGAAAAGTTGGAAAAACTGATGAATTAGGTTTTGGAAAGAATATTGATTCACTATCGGACATTGTTTCATTTGGTGTGGCTCCAGCGATACTTTTATACATATTGGGGGCGAAATGCTCTTTTGAACTGGCTTATATTGTTTCAATAGTTAGTTTATTCCTTGTTATCTGTGGAGTTTTAAGATTAACAAGATTTAATGTTATAGCAGATAAGACAGACTTCAAAGGATTCATTGGAATGCCAATTCCTGCAACGGCTTTAATACTATCAACATATGTATTATGTGGGTTTTTTAATATAGAAATAGCTATTGTATTAATGCTAATTTCAGGGATTTTAATGATTAGTAATATCAAATATTCTAAGCCAAAAAACATGAAATTAATAGCTATTTATGCAGTTTTCATATTATTAATATTATTACCATTTCCATTTGTATTTTATGGGGTAGATGTTCCTTCTGCTGTGGTTTTAATAATAACCTTATTATTTATGTTAAGTGGAGTAATTAAAAAATTAATTCAAATCATGACTAATAGTTCAAAACATAACCAATAAAACATAACCAATAAATGAACAAAAACTCAACAAGTAACAAAAGGTAATACTAAAAGATAATACTGAGAGGTAGTACTAAGTGGCAATACTAAAAGGTATATTAATAGAATTTAATAACTGGGCTTTGAGCAAATAATCAAAATAAAGAATTCTCCTAATCTTTACTTATCACACCTGATTAAATAAAGCCCAATGTTTCATTTCCTTTTACATAAATTGTGACTTATATTACTAATTGCAATATTATTAATACTATTATTGTTGAATGGTATTTAGTGATTATTTTTTATTAACTTCTAATTTTTCTTCTTTTCATTTATCTTCTCATATTCATATTTATTTCATTATCATAGGTTATATTATGAGAGATAAAGATCAAATTACAAATAAAAGTAAAAATAACAATTCTCAGGAAATTAAAATTCAAGACAGGTCTTCATTATCAAAGCCCAAACCACAGAAATTTTCAAAAACCAAATCATTTATACATTTAGTTTCAGATAAATTAGATCAATTAGCTGGAATCGAATCAAATAACTCATCAAATATTAAAAAATTTCTAAATAAAGATTTAAGTGACGTTTTTATTGAACACACAAACTTAAAAGACAAATTTAATCAATCTATCAATATTAAATCAAATAATCATATTGAATTTAATCAATATGATGATAAAAATAATGAGAATAATTCTAAATCAAACAATTCTTTAAAGTTTTTAAGAAATATTGATAAAATAAAAAGTTTAAGTAATTCTAAAATTAAAAATTTCATGAATACAGATTTTAAAATAAAAAAAAAGGAAAATAAAAATATTATTAATAATAAATCTGTTATTACTAAAGATAATTCTAATCAAACAAGCAAGAGTAAGGTTAATGAGGATAAAAGCAATGATAATGTTATTGATGTTAATGGGAATAAGGATAAGACTATTAATAAAAATAATAAAGGAAATAACAATAGGAATAAAAATGATTTTAATAGATTAATTAATAAAATAAACAATAATTCCTCTAAAAATAGTTCCTCTAAAAATATTGAATCTAAACATATTAAATCTAAAAATATCGTGTTTAAAGACAGTAATCAAGATAATAATAAAATAGTTATTGATAAATTAGATATTGAAAATTCAGATAAACCAATTTTTAACATTAACACCTTTAAAAAATCAATTGATTCTAATAAAAAACATGATTTTATTAAAGAAAATTCTGTTAAATTAAATATTTCAAATAATAACAATAATAACAATAATCATAATTATAATAATCTTAACAATGAAAATGTGAGTGTTAATAATAACCTTAAATCTAATGAAAATGATTTTGGATATGATAAACATCATAATGTTGACAATTTAAAAGATTTTCATAGATTTAGTTTTTCAAAATCAAAGAATGATTTTAATAATTATAATGGGGATAAATTAGCCAAATTTCCTGTTAAGGAGATCAGTGATAATCATATTGATAATACTAAGTTCAATACTACTGATATTGATGATAACTCTGATAATATTATTAATAAAAATGATTTTAAAGTTGATTTAATAAATAATAGGCTAAATAGTCTAGATAATAGCGATAATAAAGATAATTCTTTAAATAAATTGGATAAAGATTATATTAATAATTTTAATAACATTAAATCTAATAATAAAAATAATAATAATTTTAACAATAAAAATAATGATCATGACAATCAAATTAATAATCTTAATTGTAATATTAATAATAATAAAAGTAGTAATATCTTTTCTAAGCTTAAATTTAATTCTAAAGATTCTTCAGATTCTAAAAAATCGATTATTCCTAAGGATGAAACTAAAACTAAAGTAGGGCTTGGGATTTTTGGTCTAGTTGTAGTAGTAATGATCTTTATAGGCTATTTTTTACTTATTTATTCTCCTTCTCAAGATGAATTAAATAAAGCAAAGGCTATTAAATTTAATGAGTTAAATTCACTTTATAAAGGACCTTTAGCTATTAACAAGGAGGTCAGTGCTTTGAAATCTCAAATCGAAAATGCTAAATCTCAAGAAGAGGTTGGAATCATTGATATTATTCGACCTGCAACTCAATCGTGGCGTAAATATCAACTTATTGAATTAAATAGGGTCTATGATAACTTTAGCAGGGTAATGGTGCTTTATAGTTCGAATGAAAATAAGAGTATTATTATGCCTTTTAATGAGGCTAGTTTACTTATTAATAGTAGTGATGCTAAAGTTTTATCTAATCTTGAATTTAAAAAACCTGATACTGTTATTGTTCCACTTACAATATCTCGTACACAAGCTGGTGCAGGATTAATCTCTGAAGGTAATCTTGTAGATATTTATTTTTTAAATTCCAATGGTTCAAATGCATATTACCAAACTAACATCTCAGGGAGTGATTCTAATTCAATAGATAGTAATGATAACTTAAATAATTCATCAACATTAACGACAGATATGTCAAATAATTCATTAAGTCCTAATTCGCCTCAAAATAAGTATCCTTTAATTAGTGGTGCAACAGTTGTAGCTATTATGCGGTCTAAAGATAGTGGTGCAATTGAAGCTAACTATATAAAGTCTAATACTAATGAGGATTCGCATTTAATGTTTCTTTTTTTGTTCTATTTTATTGATTTTTTCTTTATTTTTTGTGTTTTTATGTGAGTTTTTTTTAATATTTTGTTGGTTTTGTTGAATTGTTTTTAGTTGTTCTTATTGTTTTTGGTTTGTTTAATTTTATGT
>NZ_LWMT01000013.1 GCF_001639265.1 Methanobrevibacter filiformis | reverse complement strand
ACATAAAATTAAACAAACCAAAAACAATAAGAACAACTAAAAACAATTCAACAAAACCAACAAAATATTAAAAAAAACTCACATAAAAACACAAAAAATAAAGAAAAAATCAATAAAATAGAACAAATAAAGAAACATTAAATGCGAATCCTCAGACATATTTAATCATTATGTTTTTCTTAGATGCCTTTTACTACCAGATATTTTCTCATATCCTGAAACTGCACAGAAATCAGCACCACAACCACTGCAAGTCCATTCTCCTTCTTGATGATGAACACCTTTAGGATTCCAAATAAGCTTAGAAGATTTCTTGGAATGAGTAAATGGACATTTGTTTACAAACACTACCTGTTTTTTACCTGCTCCATATCCTATTCTTCCACAACTACAATAAACTCCTTTTGGAGCTTTGATATTACCAGGATAATTCTGTTTAATAGTTTCAACATGAATCCTGCTAGTTTCACTCTCTGATTTAATAACCCCATTAATTTTTGTTGAAGTTACTAATTCTTTAACACTGTAAGATTTAATAATCAAATGTTTAACATTTTTAATTGATCCTCTACCAGTAAGATAATTTGATATGACAAATTCTTTAACATCATATGTTTTTTCATCAAATTGTAGTGATTTAGTGGTTTTTTGAGAAATTATAACCTTTGTAGTGTTAGATAATTTATTGTAAATTGCAGAATCATTATAAACTACATTTAAATTATTTGTTCCTTTAACATTAAAATTTGTAATTTTAACTGATGCTATGCCTTTAGAATTTGATTTTAATTGGTATTTTTTAGTTTTTAAAGTTATTAATGTCTTCTCCTTTGCTGGAGAAGTATTTTTTTCAATTATTTTATTATCTAAGTACAATGAACTTTTAGCATAAACTGCATTTAATCCATTGTTTCCTGTTGTGAGTTTTACTGTTACTATTGCATCCCCTTTTTTATTAACTGTTCCACCATTAAGAGAAGCTATTACTGTGTATAATTTTGCTTTATTAGCTGAAAATGTGGTTTTATATAATTTAAGTGCTTTAACTGTGTAAATTGCACTTCCATTGTCCGCTTTATTGTATTTAAATTGAGTATTGTTTTTAATAACTATTACTCCCTCTAAATATGCTGCACCACCATTAGCTCCAGTATTATTTTGGAATGTAGAGGATTCAATATTGCCTTTTCCAGTTAAATAAATTGCACCACCAGTGGTTGCTTTATTCCTACTAAATACTGAAGATTTTATATTTAAGCTATTAACACTACCATAAGTACCAATAGCTCCACCTTTCACTCCAGTATTGTTTATAAATATAGATCCAGTTATTTGATTATTTGCACTGTTTCCATAAAACACTACTGCACCAGAATCAACTGAAGCACGATTATTTGTAAAGTTAGAGTTAATTATCTGAGTATTTTGAGCACGAGAATCTATTGCTGCCCCTCCACTTTTCTGACCACAACTTGAACCAGCATAAATAGCTTGATTATTTATAAAGGAGGACCCTATAATTTGTGCATTAGAACCAGTATCTTGAACAAATATAGCTCCTCCTCTAGACTTACTATTTTTTATAACACAATTTTTAACAGTTAATTTAGCTCCATTATCGTAAATAGCAGAACCAAATCCACTGACATCTGCATTTGTAAGTATTAAATAACGCAATGTAACATTTTGACCATCAATTTGAAATATTCCTCCTAATTCTTTAGAATCTAAAGTTGCTTTCTCTTTATCAGATTTCCCTGTAATTAATAAATTGTTAGATTTAACTACAATAGAATCTGCGAAATCACCACGAACATATGTTTTATTTCCTAAATCAACAGTTTTATTATTAGTATTATCAATTTTATCTTGAACTTCTTTAAATGTATCTGCAGCTGAAACTGCACTTGATGATACAATAGCTATTAACATTAAAGTGAGTAATGTAATAACTACTTTAGTTTTAAAATTTGAGTTTTCTTTAATTTGAATACCTCCTATTTGACTTAAATTATAAATTTAGTGTTGTAAATTAGATAATTATTGTTTTAATTGAATTATATGAGTGTTTAAATGTATTTTAGCCTGTTTAATCTATTTGATATTTTATTTTTAGTATTTATTCTGATTATTGCTAATAGTATTAATAAATTTATAAATATTAATAAATATTAAATACTATTTTAATTAAAAGTATTACTATTATCACATGAATCAGATAACTTATGAAAATCCATTAAAATAAAATAATAGGATTTAATATTAGGATTAAATGAATAAACACACTTAATAATCAATAATATGTTAATATTATCTAATTTACTAATTTAAATTATACCAATGTTGTTTTTCCATCACTATCTCTTATATCAAAACCACCTGAAATTTCTCCAGTTTTAGCAGAATAAACATTGAACCCCCAGTAGTATTCCCCATCATACTTAAAAACTTTATCAAAAGTATAATAAGACTTAATTTTATCTATTTTATATGCATCTTTTAGATTATTATCTGCAATTTTTCTCGCTTGTGCTTCAGATAAATGAAGACCTTTAGGATTGTTAGATTTAAGATTGTTATTCTCCTTACTACTACTTTTAGAGACATCATAAGAACCACTAGATCCATTGTTAGAGAAATTACTAGAGGAATTAGTAGAAGAATTACTACTGAGATTATTAGAGCTATTAGTATCATTAGTAATATTTTCTTCGTGAAAAGTACTATTATTTAAAAGTGTATCGTTTACTTTATTCCCAGAGCCCTGTGTAATATTCTGTGCTAATGTTATCCCTAAACCAAAGACAACCCCAACAATTATTACAATCAATATAACATATTTAATTTTCATAATATCACCTTAACCTAACATTAGATGCGGCATATTTAGGATCAATTGAATAAAATACTCCAGTTTTATAGGATAAAGACCAATTAGGATCATCATAATTATGAACAGGACGTATAGCATCAAGATAAACCCATTTTTTATTAACATATGCCATTGACCAATAATGAGGGTAAACACTGCCCCTACTAAATTTACATCCACCGTTACCGTAAACAGCAGGTATTTTTGCAGTTCTAAGCATTGCATTCATTAAATTACTATAATCTGCACAATTAATAAGTTCTAAAGCTGATGAAGTCAATAATAAATTTAGAGATTTTTTTGCTCCATGTTTAGTATCACAATAAAATCTATACTTATTAGTGCTAGATAACCATTCATACAATGCTTTTGACTTACTATATGGAGTAATCTCTCCAACTAGATTATTTTTAAATATTTTTATTACAAATGACTTGATGTATGGATCATTTACTTGACAGTTTGCAGTAGACTTTAAGTATTTGCCATATGCTGCTTGTTCGGACTTTGTTAGGTTGTTAATGAAATATATGTTATCATCAGCTAATAAAAGTATGTCTTTTTGTATGTGAATATTGCTTTTCTTTTCAACTATTGTTTTGATTTTGTAACTCAATTTTTTATATGGTTTAATAACTCCATTTTTCTTAATATTCCAATAAGACTTGCTTAAAAGAGTGGATGATACTTTAACATTTGTAATATTGGTTGATGACGTGAATGATGAGTCTCCAGCAAATTTAGTAGTGAATTTGTAAGATTTAGTTGTTCCTACTTTTGGAGAAATACCAGTATATGTTATAATAGCTATTCCTTTAGAATCTGTTTTTCGTGAAAATTTGTTGTTAATTGTGACCTTTTTACCTGAAATTAAATTCGAAGGCTTTTGCTTTGTATTGTTAATATAAACTTGTGTGTTACCACTATGCCAAATAGCTTCTTTAACATTGTCATATCCATATACTTTTATTTTAAGTTGAGTTTTATTAACATATAATACACCATTTGGAATAGTTACACTAAGTTTACTTAGGGCTTTATTGCTATTCAAATAGGATTGTGTGATGTTTAATTTATTAGAAGAATATATTGCACTTCCAATATTGGCAGTATTTTTAGTGAAACTAGATTTCGATTTAATCACAGCTGAAGCATTTGTAAATAATCCTCCACCACGAGTAGCACTGTTGTTAGTGAACTGTGAAGAACTAATGGTTGCTATGTTCAAAACATATATTGCACCACCATTTTCCCTTGCAGAATTTTTAGTAAATGTTGAAGCTGATAGCGAAATTGGGTTTAAATTGTAGAGACCTCCACCTTTTTGAGCAATATTACAGCTAAAAGTTGATGAAGATATCGTAGCAAGCGTATTTGTTTTAAAAGTCTCGTTTTTACGAGTGTAAACTGCCCCACCATATATAGCATTATTATTTGAAAAACTCGAAGATGAAATAGTTACATTAGCTAAAGCATGTAATACTCCACCATTAGATGTAGCTTTATTAGATGTAAACTTTGAAGAAGTTATACTTACATTACCAACCGATAAAATAGCTCCACCATGTGTCGCATTGTTAGACTCAAAATTAGAAGAAGACGAAATAGCTAAAGACGCTAACGAATAAATGCTTCCCCCATTTACAGCACTATTACTTCTAAAACTAGAAGATTTTACATTTCCAGGATTATTCTTAGAAATATATAATGCACCACCAGATAATATTGCTTTATTACTTAAAAAACTTGAAGATCCTATATTTACAGAACCATTACCATATAATGCACCACCATTAGACGTAGCTCGATTAGATGTAAACTTTGAAGAAATTATGTTTACATTACTTGATAAAATAGCACCACCAAATGTTGCATTGTTAGACTCAAAATTAGAAGAAGACGAAATAACCAAAGATGCCAACGAATAAATACTCCCTCCATTTACAGCACTATTACTCCTAAAACTAGAAGACCTTAAATTTCCAGAACCATTCTTAGAAATATACAATACACCACCAGACAATGCTGCCTTATTACTTAGAAAACTTGAAGACTCTATATCTACAGCACCATTACCATATAATACACCACCATTAACACTAGCAACATTAGATGAAAACGAAGAATTACTTACATTAGCTGATGACTCAGTATAAACAGCTCCACCATTATCTGCTTTACTAAACTCAAAAACAGAAGATGTGAGAGTCAATTGAGATAAAGAATAGATTGCACCACCAGTTTTTCCAATATTACTTTTAAAGTTTGATGAAGAAATTGTTAATTTATCGGATCTACTATTGTTAGTGTATATAGCACCACCATATAATTTAGCATTATTATTTAAAAAACTTGAAGATGAAATAGTTACATTAGCTAAAACATATAAGACACCACCATTAGACTTAGCTTGATTAGAGGTAAACTTTGAAGAAATTATGTTTACATTACCACTTGATAAAATAGCACCACCAAATGTTGCATTGTTAGACTCAAAATTAGAAGAAGACGAAATAACTAAAGATGTTAACGAATAAATACTCCCTCCATTTACAGCACTATTACTCCTAAAACTAGAAGACCTTACATTTCCAGAACCATTCTTAGAAAAATACAACACACCACCAGACAATGCTGCCTTATTACTTAGAAAACTTGAAGACTCTATATCTACAGCACCACCACCATATAATACACCACCATTAACACTAGCAACATTAGATAAAAACGAAGAATTACTTACACTTAATGATAACTCAGTATAAACAGCTCCACCATTATCCGCCCCATTATCTTCAAAAACAGAAGATACTAGAGTTAATGGAGATGAAGAATAAATTGCACCACCAGCTTTTCCAACATTACTCTTAAAGTTTGAGGAAGAAATTGTTAGATTATCAGAGTTACTATTGTTAGTGTTACTATTGTTAGTGCATATGGCACCACCATATAATTTAGCACTATTATTTAAAAAACTTGAAGATCCTATGCTTACAGAACCATTACCATATAATGCACCACCATTAGACGTAGCTTGATTAGAGGTAAACTTTGAAGAAGTTATGTTTACATTACCACTTGATAAAATAGCACCACCATATGTTGCATTGTTAGACTCAAAATTAGAAGAAGACGAAATAACCAAAGATGTCAACGAATAAATACTCCCTCCATTTACAGCACTATTACTCCTAAAACTAGAAGACCTTACATTTCCAGAACCATTCTTAGAAAAATACAACACACCACCAGACAATGCTGCCTTATTACTTAGAAAACTTGAAGACTCTATATCTACAGCACCACCACCATATAATACACCACCATTAACACTAGCAACATTAGATAAAAACGAAGAATTACTTACACTTAATGATGACTCAGTATAAACAGCTCCACCATTATCCGCCCCATTATCTTCAAAAACAGAAGATGATAAAATTAATGGAGATGAAGAATAAATTGCACCACCAGCTTTTCCAACATTACTTTTAAAGTTTGATGAAGAAATTGTTAATTTATCGGATTTACTATTGTTAGTGTATATAGCTCCACCATATAATTTAGCACTATTATTTAAAAAACTTGAATAAGTTATATTTAAATTACCACTTGATAAAATAGCACCACCATATGTTGCATTGTTAGACTCAAAATTAGAAGAAGACGAAATAACTAAAGATGCTAACGAATAAATACTCCCTCCATTTACAGCACTATTACTCCTAAAACTAGAAGACATTACATTTCCAGAATTATTCTTAGAGATATATAAAACACCACCAGACAATGTTGCATTATTATTTATAAAATTTGAAGATTCTATATTTACAGTACCATCACCATATAATACACCACCATTAACATTAGCAACATTAGATGAAAACGAAGAATTACTTACACTTAATGATGACTCAGCATAAACAGCTCCACCATTATCTGCCCCATTATAATCAAAAACAGAAGATACTAGAGTTAATGGAGATGAAGAATAAATTGCACCACCAGCTTTTCCAACATTACTTTTAAAATTTGATGAAGAAATTGTTAATTTATCAGATTTACTATTGGCGTGTATGGCACCACCAGATAATATTGCTTTATTACTTGTAAAACTTGAAGAATCTATATTTACAGTACCATCACCATATAATGAACCACCATTAACATTAGCAACATTTGATAAAAACGAAGAATTACTTACACTTAATGATGACTCAGTATAAACAGCTCCACCATTATCTGCCCCATTATAATCAAAAACAGAAGATACTAGAGTTAATGGAGATGAAGAATAAATTGCACCACCAGCTTTTCCAACATTACTTTTAAAATTTGATGAAGAAATTGTTAATTTATCAGATTTACTATTGGCGTGTATGGCACCACCAGATAATATTGCTTTATTACTTGTAAAACTTGAAGAATCTATATTTACAGTACCATCACCATATAATGAACCACCATTAACATTAGCAACATTTGATAAAAACGAAGAATTATTTACACTTAATGATAATTTAGTATAAACAGCTCCACCATTATCTGCCCCATTATCTTCAAAAACAGAAGATGTAAGAGTTAATGGAGATGATGAATAGATTGCACCACCAGTTTTTCCAATATTATTTTTAAAATTTGAGGAATAAATTGTTAATTTATCAGATTTACTATTGTTGGTGTATATGGCACCACCCAAATTACCATAATTTTCTATAAAATTTGATGATGTGATTGTTAGATTAGATAATGCATATACTGCTCCAGCATTATCAATTACTTTATTGGAATTAAATATTGATGATGATATTATAACTGGACAAGATGCATAAATTGCTCCACCATTCTTACCACTATTATTTGTAAATGAAGATGATGTAATTTTTAATGTACTAATATCTGTAGTATATATTGCACCATCTAATGTTCCTTTATTATTTTCAAATGTTGATGAATCTATTGTTAATATACTTCCACTATATATAGCTGCACCCAAAAGTGTTGCACTATTATTTATAAATACTGATGATTTTATGGTTAAAGTTGAATTAGGATTAACTGAGCTTAATGCTCCTCCTCTAGAACATGAATTATTTATAAATGTAGATCCAATTAATCGATTATTTAATCCAACTTGAAAAACTAAAGCTCCTCCATGACCTATAGCATAATTATTTGTGAAATTACAATATTCTACCGTATTATTTGAACTATGAAAGTCTAATGCACCTCCAACTGAATTATTATCTTTACCTCCATAAATTGCACTATTATTATCAAAAACACAATGAGAAACTAATGCATTGTCTGCATCTTTATTGAAAAACACTGCTCCACTGTCCCCTAAGCTGTTTTTAAAACTACAGTTTATAATAGTAAGCCCAGAAGCATATACATGAATAGCACTTCCAAATTCATTAGCATTAACATTTCCATTTATAAAATCAATATTTTGAATAGTAATATTTTCTCCAGTAACCGAAAGAATTCTACTCTTATTACAAGCATCTAATGTTGCTCTAGAATCTTTAGATTTACTTCCAAATATTGTGTTATCCTTATCAATTTTTATATGATTTCCAGAACCATAATAAGTTTTATTTTCTAAAACTATAATATCTCCAGAAGTAGAATTATCTATAGTCTCTTGGACATCTTTAAATGTATCTCCAGTTACATTATTCGTAGCTGCGAAAGAAGTAGACATGAAAAGAATTGGAATTATTAAGGGGGAATCAGTATGATTTAGATTGTTTGCATTGATTTCCTTTGTTTGTGATGCGATGATTTCTTTGTTTTCACAGTGTAATGTTATTTTAATAGGGTCTATCTTGCTTAATTCGATGTCTTTTTTT
>NZ_LWMT01000012.1 GCF_001639265.1 Methanobrevibacter filiformis | reverse complement strand
CATGTATTTTAAATGAGTCTGAACCACAACATTCACATTTAAAATCACTATTATCGATGTAACGACATTTAAGAGTCATGCCTGTTATTTCTTCCAATGTTTGATGATATGTTGGGTCTACACGATTATCTAAGTATAATATTTCTTCTTCTATCACAACTCTCTTGGTACCATCAGTATTATATATTTTAACATTCATAATTATTACTTGGAGGAAGTTTGTTTTCTCTTTGCATAGATTTAACTATATTCTTCCTCCATTTAATTAATGTTATTATACTCACTTTTTTTTGAATTATGCTGAACATTACATGTATATGTTGTACTTTTCATTGAATTTTTTCACTTGTTCACCCTGAAGTTTTTGACACAGTCATAAAATGATATATTTATTTATTCATTTAAAATTTAAATAATTCAAGTATTTAAAAGTTATGGAAAAAATTGAATCTAAAAATTACAGAACAAATAACTTAAAAAAAAAGAATCATAACCAGAATATCTAAAATAAACAAAAATAAGACAACACTAAATGTTAGATCCTAAATCTAATAGGAGGAAGATACTATTAGATTATTAGAATCAACAAATTTTAGTTTTAAAAAGGTTTAGAAATTTATATTAATATAAATTCCTATTATATACTTTATCATTTATTATATATAAACGTTTCTAAAAATCAAAAACTATTGAATATAAATCATATACATTAATAAGTAAAATATTATATTATAATGTTAAATACTATAATATATTATCTTAAGCCTAAAAGTCATGAAAATAAAAACTGAAAATAAAAACTAAAGAAGAATAGAATAAGTAAAAATGAAAAAAGAGATATGAAAATTAATAGCTATTTTAATAACACTTTAATAACACTTTAATAGCTATTTTAATAATTATTTACTCAGATTTAATTGTTTGTCCTAATTTTTTCCCTATTTCAAAGCATTCATTTAATATTTCATCAGAAGGAATATTTAAAGTATCGTATTCTTCAAATATTTCAAATCCTGCTTCTTTAAGATCAGCAGAGAGTTTTTTGTTGGCTCCACCACCCCATCCTTTAGAACCAAAAACAACTGCTTTTTTAGTTTTTCCAGTTTTTGAAAAGCTAAGGCAATTGAAGTAGTAAATTAAATCTCCTAAACTAGGGTAAGGATTGTTCATCATAGTTGGACTACCTATACAAACAGCTTTACTGTCTAAAACATCCGTTACTGCAGCACTTCGTTCATCCTCATGTAAAAAATATGATTTAACCTCAACATCCTCAGATAAAACACCTTCAATCATAGCATTAACCATTTTTTGAGTTGAATGATGCATAGTATCATAAATAAAGGTTACTTTATCCTTACATACTCCAGAAGCCCAGTCACTGTAAGCATTAATAATTAAACTTGGATCTCTCCAAATTTGACCATGGGAAGGAGCTATAATTTTAACATCATTCACTAAACCTGTACTAACAAGTTCTTTAAGCTTATTTATAACCATTGAAGAAGAGGGAGTTACTAAGTTAGCATAAAACTTTTTAGCATGCCTAATTAAAAGATCTTGTGATGTTTCATCCGAAAATCTTTCACTTAAACATAAATGTTGTCCAAATGCATCATTAGAAAATAAAATCCCATTTTCATGTAAAAGAGAAAACATACTATCTGGCCAATGCAACATTGGAGCACTTATAAACGTGAAATTTTTACCACCTAAATCAAGAGTATCTCCAGTTTTAACTATATTAAATGTAAAATTTTCAAGATTAGGGAAATAATTTTTAAGTCCATTAACAGCTTGAGCTGAACAGTATAATTCTAATTCAGGGAATTTCTTAATAATTTGAGGTAAAGTTCCACTATGATCGATTTCAATGTGATTTTGAATTACAACATCTATTTTAAGATCCCTACCTTCTTTTTCAAAAGCATCCACTATTTTTCCCCACAAAGAAGGGAAAGTTCCAGGATAGCTATTATCAATTAAAGCTACTTTATCTTTACCAAAGACCAAATAACAATTATATGTAGTACCATCTAATTTATAACCGTGATAATCCCTTATATCCCAGTCAAGGACTCCAACCCAGTAAACGCCATCATTTATTTTTTTTGAACTTGATTTCATTTAATACACCTGTATATTGTTTAAAATGGAAATAAATTATAATATAATTTAAAACTAATATGAGTAAATTAAGTATTATAATATATAAACTTATAATATTCATTACTATTTCTAATCAAATTACTATATAAATTATAATGTTAATTAAACATTGAACTTAGAATATCTACTATAACATACGTATAATCTAATAATTGATATAATTATAGATAATAAATATATAATATAGATAATAACTATATATCTTAGATAATAACTATATGTCTTAGATAATAGCTATACAAATATAGATAATTATTAAAATTAATTAGATAAAAATATTAATTTAAAAAAATAGAATAAATAATATGGAACATATTTCATTTAAAGAAATAAACAACAAAAAGATTGAAACTATTGTTTTTATACATACAAATTTAGTAAATAGCTGGATTTGGAAAAACCAGCAAAATGTATTTGATAATTACAACCAAATATATATCAATCTTCATGAAAATACTGAAAATATGAAAAATAGCAATTTTTCAATTAAAAAAACTAGTGCAAATATTAAAAAGCTAATTAAAAACAAAATTAAAGATCAAAAAATTCATTTTGTTGGAATAGGTCTGGGAGGACAAATAATATTATATATTTTAGCTACTTACCCAGAATTAGTTAAGACAGCTATTGTAAGTGGAGTTAATGTGAAAACTTCCAAATATTCCAAAGAATATGATGAATTAACAGCTATTTTAGAAAATAAAAAGATAGAACAGCTATTAATAGCTATTAAAACTACAAGTGAAGAAATATTAAGTAAAAAATCTTCAAAATTTCTTACAAGTGCTTATTTAGCAGAGTATGGATTACATAAAAAAGAACATTTAAAAGATATTACTCATTCATTAAATGAAATCAATGAAGATAAAATGATAAATATAACAAAAGAATCTTTAAAATTTAAAATACCAGAGCTAAAAAATCCATCTGAAACAGATAAAAAAGATGTTCTTGTGCTCTATGGTACAAAAGAATATCCAAAAGTTGCAAAATCTGCTAAAATTATTAAAAAACATTTAAAAAATGTTCAAATATATACTAGTTACAGATCTATTCATTTATGGAATTTAATTGAGTATGTAAAATTCAATACCATTGTTAAGGAATTTATAAAAGATAAAAAAATTAATCTAGAAAATAAGCCTTATTTAAAAAAGATAGAATAGGAAATGTTTTAAATGAAACTTAAAGAAAAAGTAGGATTTATTGGCTATGGAAACATGGGTAGTGTTATAATAGATAACATATTATTACTTGATTTAATTGAAAACAGGAATATAATTATATCTAACAGAAACTTATCTAAGCTGAATAATATAAAAGAAAACTATCCAGAAATATCAATAACATCAGATAATAGTTATTTAGCTTCCATATCAGATAAAATATTTATTTTTGTTGAACCACAACAAATGAAAAATGTAATGATTGATATAAGCCAAAATTTAACTGAAAATAAGCATATCATTCATATATGTGCAGGATTAAAATTTAAAGACATTGATATTAGAAATGAACTTAAAATAACACAAGTTATACCTACAATAGTTTCAAAAATTCATAAAAGCGAATATGATTCTATGGAAAACAATAAAACAGGAGTAAGTTTAATTATACATAATGAAAACACAACAATACATGATAAAAAATTTGTTGAGAATCTTTTTAATGAATTTAGTCATGTTAAAAATATTAAAAATGAAAATAATGAATTTGAAATAGGCACCATTTTAACAAGCTGTGGACCAGCATTTATTGGATTATTGTTATCTAAAATAGCTATAATTTCGTCAAATAAATCATCATTAGCTGTTGAAGACATTCAAGACATGATTTTAAAAACATTAAGTGCGACAACGTCATATTTATCATATGCAATAGAAAATAGTGAAGATACTGAAAATAATAAAAATAAAAACATAAATTCATCTGCATATGATCTTATGAGCAAAATAGCTACAAAAAAAGGAATTACTCAAGAAGGAATAGATTATTTAGATCCCAGGATTGAAGAAATTGTGGATGATTTGAGCAATAAATTATTAAAAAGATTTTAAAAACATTTAAATAAAAATATTTAAAAAAAGGATTTGGAAATTTATATAAATTAGTTATAATTAATAGTTTAGTTAATAAATATTTTTTATCAATAAAAGTTATTAAAATCATCAATAGCAGCATCAACAAGATTAATGATTGATTCAGAGATATCTGGATATGTATCATCAATAGCTATCGGAATATTATCACAGTAAACTACTTCTAAACCTGCATCAAGAGAATCTTTAGTTGCAACATCTACTGCAGCTGCTTTAAGTTCTGTTAGCATGACATCAGCTTTATCAATGTACTTATTAATGTCTTCTTGAAGAAGAGGACGATTTGAAAGATGTGAAGTTATACCAACAACATTACAATTATAATTATCTTGTAAATGATTTACTAGGACTTCTTTTATCCCATCTGGAGCAGTTGTTGCAAATAAAACGTTTTTACCAGAAATATCGCCTAAAGGTTTAGGTCTAAAAATTGTTGAGATGATTGAGGCAGTAGAATTAACTTTAGCTATTATTTTTTCTATTTCCTTAACTTTTTCAGGTGATGCCATTGGTTCTTCACACATAGTTATAATAACTAAATCACCTAATTGTATTCTAAATGGTCCAAAAAAGTTTTCAATATTGATTAATGGTTGATTTGCACCTATTAAAACTATATGTTTGTTAGTTTTTATTGGAGGAATAGCTGCACCACTTCCTTCAAATATTACAAACTTACAATCGTTTTCATTTGCAAGTTCTGCTCCTTTTTTCATGTTTGTCATGAAGACATCTCCACCCATGCCTCCACCACATCTTCTACATCCAATAGTTAAGACTCTGCTCATTAAAGCATCTTCCCAGTGGTCAGAAGCTGCATGAACTCCTTTATCTGATTGTTCCATTAAAAATTCAGGAGTTATTTCAATTTGATTCCCATGGACGATTTCAGGCTCTGCAGGTCCACCCCTACCCATTGCAACGACACATGGTTCATAACCATTTTTATCAATGATTCTTGAAGCAAATGAAGATACTGCAGTTTTACCTATCCTTTTTCCAGTTCCAAGTATTTTCAATGATGGTTTTCGAACTACCTCATATAAAGTTAAAGGATCAAATTGGAAGTCAGGCCCCTTATAGGGAATACCTAAAGATAGAACTTTTGAAGCTATTTTAAATCTTTTTGTATAATCAAGTACTGGTTCATCACTTAAATCCATGACAATATCTGCATCATATTGTTTAATCATTTCCTCAATTAAACTATATGGAATTTCATTTTCATCTTTTCCAAAATGAACAGGTAATCCCATCATTTTAGAATAGCTATCTGGATCATCAGTTCTTAGTTTTTCAGTTCCTCCAATAAAAACAATAGCTACAATATCAATGTGTTCTAAACTATTTAAAGTATCAATAGCTGCTTTTGTAACTGGCAAATAATGTTCCCCATCTACCAAACAAACCATTTTATCTAAAGTTTTCATTTTATTAAATATATTATTAATTAGATAAATAATTTATTATTAAAATGTTAGGTATAAGTTGAACAAATAATATATAATATTAAAATGTTAGGCATAATTTGAACAAATTATATATATATATATATATATATTATTTCTATAGATAAATATAAAATTAATTTATTTAGGTTCTATATAAAATTAATTTATTTAGATTCTAATTTTAACTCTTTTCTAGATTTTTTTACAAGATCAGATAATGAATTTGAAACATTAACTGGAAGAGAATCAATACTTTCTTGACCTATCATTTTAGATATTAAATTTGATAAAACAAAAATAGCATGTTTATGTTCTGCTTTTGTTTTATGTATATGATGAGGATGTATATTTAACGATTTATACTCATTACATGCAATATGAATGTTCTCATATTCTTCTAAATGTTTTAAAACATATACTAAAAATTGGTGTATTTGAATCATTTCATCCTTATACATAAAAATCCCATTAAATTTCTTTAATTTTTCATATTAAATGACCACTAACAATAAATTGATTAATCATATTCATACCTGATTAATCATGACAAGAATTATAGATTATCCTTTTAATTAAATAATTTAATTGTTGTTAATTAAACATCTAAGATATTAAATTATATATAAGTAGCTATTACTAAACTAAAAATAATTTATATATAATTTTCCTTAATAAATGTTTCCCTTAAGTATAAAATATTGAAATTTATACAATGTAATAGCCATAATATAACATATATTAACTCTAATAATTAACATATTACTGAAAAATATTAATAATTATGGTTATTAATTTTATGATAAGTATATGAAATTTAATTAACTGAATACGTTTATCTTAAATAATTAAGATGAATTAAATATAATTTAATATTGATTAAATAAATAATTAATTCCTATATTTCATAAGTTAAACATGATAATATTTAAAATTAATGTTATTAAAAAATAATTTAGTCAAGGTCAAATAGTATAAATACCAAAAATAAGATGAGAATAATAAACTATCTTAATAATTTTAACAATTATATACGACAAAGTAATACAGAATAGGAATAAATATAAATAATATTAAGTTCATGCAATTTCTAGCAAATATTAGAAAGAAATTTAAGCACTGGAAAATATATTTTAAAATATTATAAATAAAAAACATTACATTATACTTAATCAATATTAAATAAGCCATATTAAATAATTTTAATCCTCTATTATTTATCGTCTTATTCATTATTTAATTATATATTATTTAATTATACTATTAAATTGTGTTAATTCACTTTAAACTTATTGATTCAATACTTCAATCGTGATTATATGAGAATTTCAGAATATGAAGCCAATACTATTGAAAATCTTTTAAAAAGATCTCAAAATGATATTAATAACGTTTTACCTACTGTTAGTGATATATTAAAGGATATTAAAGAAAATAAAAATATAGCTATTAAAAAGTACAGCAAAAAATTTGATAATACAGATATAGAAGAACTAAAAGTAAGTAAAGAAGAAATAGCTGAAAGTTATAATGAAATTGATAATTCCCTCATTAATGCTATGAAAAAAGCTATTAAAAATATTGAAAAATTCCATAAATTTCAAATTCCAGAAAAATGGTTTAAAGAAATTGATAATGGAATTTGGGCAGGACAAATTATTAGACCTATCGAAAATGTAGGATGTTATATTCCTGGAGGAAGAGCTGTTTATCCTTCAACTATTTTAATGACAGTTATTCCTGCAAAAATTGCTAAAGTTCCACGAATAGTTGCTTGTAGTCCTCCAGATGAAAATGGAAAAATAGCTCCTGGAATATTAGTTGCTGCAGACTTAGCTGGAGTCAATGAAATATACAAAGTAGGAGGAGCACAAGCAATTGGAGCAATGGCATATGGAACTGAAACCATAGAACCTGTTGATAAAATTGTAGGTCCAGGAAACATATTTGTAACTGGAGCTAAAAAGCTTGTTTATGGTGATGTAGATATAGAATTCCCAGCAGGTCCCTCTGAAATATTAATAATTGCAGATAGTTCTGCTAACCCTAAATTCATTGCACAAGATATTTTATCTCAAGCAGAACATGACCCTAACGCCTCATGTTTTTTAGTAACCGATGATAAATCATTAGCAGAAGAAGTGAATAAATATGTTAATGAATTTAGTGAAATGGCTATTAGAAATGAAATTATAAAAGAATCTCTTAGGAAATATGGACAAATTATAATTACAAAGTCTATTGAAGAATCTATTGAAGTATCTAATAAGTATGCTCCAGAACATTTAATAATAATGACCAATAAAGATGAAAAAGTCTTAGAAAAAATAAATAATGCAGGTTCCATATTTTTAGGACAATTATCGCCAGTAGCCTCAGGAGACTATGGTTCTGGGACTAACCACGTTCTTCCAACTGCTGGAGGAGCAAGAATGTACTCTGGGCTTTCAACAGAATCTTTCTTAAAGAAACCAACAGTCCAAAAGATTAATGCTGAAGGTTTAGATAATTTAAAAGATATTGTAATTCCAATAGCCGAATATGAAGGATTTTATGCCCATAGTGATTCATTAAAAATTAGACTAAATGATAAAAAAAATGAAAATGAATAAAATGAATTAATATGTGTTGAAATTCAACTTTGTTTTAATTATATAATTAAAAAATTTATTTTATATTATTGGCTGTGCAATAATTATTTTTTGATTCTTTTTAGTTATGCTTAGTTTTAAATATTATGGGGTGTAATATATTATTAGTGTTTTTTAGTTTTTGTTGAGTTGGTGTTTATGGTTTTGCATGAAGATAGTATTGGTCAGGTGTTTTTACTTCCTTTGAATTTGAGGGACTTTATTCCAGATAATCATATTTGTTTTTTTATTGAGGAATTGGTTAGTCGGTATGATTTTGGTGATTTGCATTCTAAATATGCTGATACTCCAGGTAAGAAAGCTTATTCTAGGAGAATGCTTGCTAGAAATATTCTTATGGGTCAGATTGATGGTATAAGGTCTGGTCGTAAACTTGAAAAGGC
>NZ_LWMT01000011.1 GCF_001639265.1 Methanobrevibacter filiformis | reverse complement strand
GACACACAAGACTAACAATATCAAGAATAAAAAACATGCTAAAAGAAAAATAAGAATATAAACAAAAAACATCACAACATTACACACTACATATCTAACATGAAAAATCCTTAACTTAACAGCTGTGCATTAAAATGATATTTAGAAAATATTACACTGCTATTTTTTTAGTGTTTGACAGGACACTTTTTTAACAATACACAAGGATAATTATCTAAATAGTTATAAATAAAACTAATTTAAATAAAAATACAATGAGTCAATTAAACAAAGTTATTAAATGAGATCTTCAAGAATTTAATACATTCAATAATTTTTTCAAATTTAATATTCAGTAGTTCGTAAAGTGTTTTTGTATTTTTATCTTTTATGTGTTTTTTGTTTTTATCTTTTGAGGTTTGTTCTTTTTTTATCGATTGTTTTTTCATGTTATGTTAGAATCTGTTGTGGTTTTGTTTGAATTGGGTTTTGTTTGTTTGATTTTTCAGGGTTTTTTATGTATATTTTCAGAATTTTTCCGTGGGGTTTGCTCTTTTTAGATTGTTATTTTGTTGTAGAATCCTAGTTTTTCTTCGGTTGTTCGGTTGATTTGTTTTAGCATGGTTTTGAATGTCCAAATTACTTTTTGGCGTCCACCTTGTCGTGTGCTGAGGTGTGTCCATTGGATATAGATCAAGATGTTGATTAGTAGGAGACCTAATCCTATGTATAGTAGTCTTAGTACTGGTTTTTTTGTGGTGGTATGTGTTCGTGCTTGGTTCATTAGTCTGTAACTGGATTCTATTCCAAAGCGTTTCTATACTCTTTAAATATGTTTTTAATAGGTAAATCCATGTTGTATACTGGGTATGCGAAGTATTTCACTCCATTTTCTTTATATTTGCCTTTAGAATATTTAACAACTACATTGACCTGGAAAGTGGCTTCATTTCCTTTTGATCGCATGGTATAGTTAGTAGAGTAGCTTTTTTTACCAGTTAATAGTTTTCGTATTCCTCCACTGGGTCCTCTCTTCACACAAGGTATGATAAAAGGGATTTTTCTATTTTGAAGATAATTTATTATTTCTATAGTGTAAAATTCCCTATCAAGGAAAATTCCTTTAATTTTAAACCCATTGGTTGTGATTTCATTTATTAGAAAGTCTACAGTGTCTTTTAAAGTTTCTCCTTTTCTGATATATTTCATAGCTAAGGTGTAGCGTTTATTTCTTAGTATTATGTATATGGAGGCATAGGCATAAAATCGACTAGTTCCTTGTTTAGGTTTAGTTTTAATGGTGTCTCCACTGTTTTCTTCTTTACCATAGTATGGGATGTTGACGAAATCAATAGCAAATTGATTATGTTTCTTATGTACAGTTTTAAGACCATGAATCTTCAAATTTTTATTTAGATTCTGATGAAGCATATCTAAATCAAGATTACGAAGACGATATCTAATAGTTCCTTCTGAAAGAGAATCAACACAAGTATTACTAACATTACTAACACTAGTTCGAGAAACACCAGCATTAAGAAGATGATAAATAATCATCTTATCACTATACACAACATTAGAAGAAGACTTCAACCCCAACATATCTCTAACCATATTCACCGAAAAATTTAATACATCATCATTCAATAATACCTATGTGGTGTGCTATTTTTTCGCTTCATACACTTAATAATACACACCACAATATAATACTTTACGAAGTACTGATATTATTTATATTTATAAATTTTAATTATTACATTTCAATTAAATTATTTCTAATAAATATGGTGGTTAAAATAAATATTACGGTTATAGGAACAGGATACGTAGGTTTAGTAACAGGAACTTGTTTTTCAGATCTTGGAAATAGAGTATATTGTGTTGATATTGATGAAAATAAGATTAATGCACTTAAAAAAGGCATAATCCCCATATATGAACCTGATTTAGAAAAATTAGTGGTGAAAAACTATGAAAAAGAAAATATCATATTTACAACTGAACTAGAGATAAGTTTAACTAATTCTAATATTTGTTTTATATGTGTTGGAACACCAGCATCAGATGATGGGGAAGCAGATCTTACTGCAGTCTTTGAAATAGCTAAAAACATTGGAAAACTTATGAATCACGATATGATTGTTGTCACTAAATCAACTGTTCCTGTTGGAACTGGAGATAAAATAAAATCAATAATTAGTAAAGAGTTAAAAGATAGGGGAGTTGAGTATGGTTTTGAAGTTGTTTCAAATCCAGAATTCTTAAAAGAAGGAACCGCTGTTAAAGATTCAATGCGACCAGATAGAGTTATCATAGGATCAGATAATGATAAAGCAATAGCTATTTTAAAAGAATTATATGCACCATATGTTAAAAACCATGAAAGATTTATAATAATGGACATTAAAAGTGCTGAGATGTCAAAATATGCATCAAATGCTATGCTTGCAACCAGAATCTCTTTTATGAATGAAATAGCTAATATTTGTGAAAAAACTGGAGCAGATGTTAATCAAGTCCGTCTTGGTGTTGGAAGTGATGCTAGAATTGGTTACAGTTTCCTTTATGCAGGTTGTGGTTATGGAGGAAGTTGTTTTCCTAAAGATGTGAAAGCATTAATTAAAACAGGTGAAAATGTAGGTTACACTCCAAAAATATTAAAAGAAGTGGAAAGGATTAATCAAAACCAAAAATATGTAATTATAAACAAAATCAAAAAACATTTTGGTGATGATTTAACTGGTTTAAAATTCGCTGTTTGGGGATTATCCTTTAAACCAGGTACTGATGATATGAGAGAAGCACCTTCTATTGTTATAATTAATGAAATACTTAAAGCTGGTGGAAGTGTGAAAACATATGATCCTAAATCTATGGAACTATCTAAAACAATACTTCCAAAAGATAATGTTGAATATGTAAGTAAAAGAGACCAAGTTCTAGATAACTGCGATGCATTAATACTTGTAACTGAATGGAATGAATTTAAAAGCCCTGATTTTAATAAAATAGCTAAAACATTAAAAAGTCCTGTAATATTTGATGGTAGAAATCAGTATGATGATGAAGTTTTAAGTAAATTTGGAATAAAATATTATAGAATAGGCAGGTAAGTTTACTGATGTTGTATGTATGTGATGGAATGTATATATGTATTGATGTGATGTGGATATGTGTCTCAATAAATATTCTAAATTTTTCACTATCTCTCCTATAATATTAAAAATTTGATCTATTATTATTGTATTTATTATATCAAATATTAATTTTATAAAAGCTATGATCAATTAAATAGCTATTTTATCTTGAGGAATTTTATGAGAATTTTAATAACTGGATCTAATGGAATGTTAGGAAGTGACTTAGTAGAAGTTCTATCTGATAATTATGAGGTAATTCCAACCACTTCAAAAACACTAGATATAACAAATAAAGAGTTAGTTTTAGAGAAAATTAGTGAGCATAAGCCTGATGTAATTATAAACTCAGCAGCATACACTGATGTTGATGGATGTGAATCAAACAAAGAATTAGCATATAATATTAATGGAAAAGCATGTGAAAATTTAGCTATTTGCTCAGCTAATATTGGTTCAACACTTATTCATATAAGTACAGATTATGTCTTTGATGGAAAAAATAGTGTTCCATACACTGAAAATGACAATACTAATCCTATAAACGTTTATGGTAAAAGTAAACTTATAGGTGAAGAGTTTATTAAGAACACAATAGATAGCTATTTTATATTTCGTACATCATGGCTTTATGGTGTAAATGGTGACAATTTTGTTAAAACTATGATTGAATTATCAAAAAACAATAGCGAAATTTCTGTTGTAAATGATCAAAGAGGATCACCCACCTTTACACATGATTTAGCAATAGTTATTTCAAAAATTGTTCAATCAGATAAATATGGAATCTACAATTTAACAAACAGTGATAATTGTACATGGTTTGATTTTGCAAAGGATATTTTTGAATTATCAAGTATTGATATGAAAGTAAATCCAGTGAAAACTGATGAGTTTCCAAGACCTGCAAAAAGACCTAAATATTCTGTCTTATCAGGAGAAAAATTAGTTAAAAATGGATTTAAACCGCTAAGACCATATAAAAAAGGGTTAAAAGATTATTTAAGTTTTTAATAAATTGAATCTGAAAAATTTTTTCAGTAAATTCAATTGTTTTTGTTTATTTGTTTCTTATTCCTTCTTGAATAAGTTTATCCTCTATGTTATTTTCCGTTTTAAATGTTTTTAAGATATTTTTCCTGAATTTTGTACTTTTGCTCTTCGTTCTTTTCTTTTTCCACTACTGGCAGTATAGTTTGCATAAGCATCACAAACTTCTTTAGATTCCCCAACCATCTTCACTTTTCCTTTTTCCATCCAAACTGCTTTGTTACACAGTTTTCGAACTTGACCTAAACTGTGGGACACAAAAAGTACAGTTGTTCTTTCATTTTCAATTAATTCCATCATTCTGGCAAAACTTTTTTTCTTAAATTTAGCATCTCCAACTGATAGAACTTCATCTAAAATTAATATGTCAGGTTCAACCATTGTTGAAATTGCAAACCCTAATTTAGATTTCATTCCTGAGGAATATTTTTCAAGCGGCACATCAATAAATTTTTTTAACTCTGAAAACTCAACTATTTTATCGAATTTCTTTTCAATAAATTCCTTAGGGTATCCTAAAACAGCTCCTCTTAGATATATGTTTTCTCTACCAGTATAACGACTATTAAAACCTGCACCTAACTCTATAAGTGGAACAATTCTGCCCTTTGTTTTAACTGATCCTAAAGTTGGCTTCATCACACCAGCTATCATTTTAAGTATAGTACTTTTACCTGCACCATTTAATCCTAAGATACCTAGCCTATCTCCTTTTTCCACATCAAAAGAAACATTTCTCACTGCCCAAAATTCATCATCAGATTTATTATTTCTACTAAATAAGTTTGTAATTTTCTTTTTTGAGAACTGTCTCTCTTTTTTTAAAAGAAATTTTATAGACACATCATCAACAATAACAACTTTTCTACTCAAGAATATTCACCCTTTATAAAATAATTAGCAACATGTTGAAGTTTAATTTATAACTTTTAGTATTTAATAGCTATTAATATTTAAAACTATTTAGTTAATATTCCATTAATTAATCAAATATTTAATCTACTAATTAAATATTAATCGAGTATTTAATAATTATTCTATATTTAACCTATTAATTAAATATTAATTAAGTATTTAATAATTATTCTATAGATTACAACTAATTATATTGTTTTAAATCATTTTTAATTTAACTCATATTATTAATATTAATGAATGCTTAAAATGCTTTATTTATGGAAATAGCTTTTGTTCAAACTTTTTTTAAAAGTTTGAAATGTTTGTTTCATGTAATTAAATATAACTAATGAAACAGATTAAAGATGTAATATAAACTTATCCTGATATTTATAAAGCAAAATTATTCCAAGGATTATAAAAATCACTGCTAGGACTGCAATATATAGTAAAGACATTGGGTTTGTTGGTTGGTTATACATAATAGAGTTCCTACAGGAATCAATTGCAATGAACACTGGATTGTAAGTTAATATAAACTGATATTTTGCAGGAATAATACGTGCAGGATAAAATATAGCACTAGTCCACATTAAAATTTGTGTTATAACTCCCCAAATCTGCTGCATGTCTCTAAAAAACACATTTATAACTGAAAGAGTTAATCCAACACCAAATGCTAATGCAAAGAGTAAAAGTATAGGTACAATAGCAAACAGTGCAAACCATCTTAAAGTTACCCCTGTGACTATAACCATTAGAACTAAAACCAACATTGAAATCCAAAATGTTACAAAAGCACTAAGTGATCCTGCTAATGGATAAATATATTTTGGAATATAAATTTTTTTTATTTCTCCTGCTGATCCAAAGGATAGAAGTCCACTTCTTACAGAACTAGCAAATAAATCAAATATTAATTTACCTATTACTACATATAGTGCAAAATTTTCAATAGATCTAGAATAAAGGTTTGAAAAAACTAATGTTAAGACAATTGTAAAAAGTAGGGGGTTAAAAAAAGTCCAAAATATCCCTAAATTGGATCTTCTATATTTTAACTTAATATTTTTCTTAATAATTTCATATAGAAGATATCTATATCTTTTAAGATTTAAATAATGTCTGTGATTCGTTATGTTGTCAATACTCATTTAATCACTGTTGTAATATTACATTTTTATGAATAATATTTAATTTATAGAATAAAAAGACACTGATTTCGCAAGATGATGAAAAAAAATTTTTATCTAAATTTTAATCTCGATTTAAAAGAATAGAACATTTTACAAAATCTCATAATGTGTACTAAAGTAACCTTTAAAAAGAATTTATGAAAAAACTTTATTTTTTTCAAAATCACTAGTAAATTATAAACTAATTAATAAAGAATTAATCTAATGTAAATATAAATGACTACTAATTTAGATTAATAAAATTAATATAAATCAATTTACTTCTTATTTCAAATCGATTATATTATATCTGTTCATTAACACTAATAAATTTTTTTAATAAATAATCTTAATTAATGCATTGATTAATAATTTTAATAATAAAAGTAATAACAAGCAGAAATTATATTGATATCATTCATTCAACCCATAATACATGCTAAAACTTTAAGTAATTTAAGTGTAACTTTACTATATTTTTTCTATGGCACATTTAAGATCTATTTTACTACCTACACTTAATTTTATTTCTTTTATTGCAATACCAATTAGAACTAACTTTTCATACTCATATCTTCCATAGTATTCTTTTTCTTTGATCTGTTTTAAAGCTTTATTTGCAAGTGTTTCAAGATCTTTATTTTCTTTTTGAGTGTATTTTACTTCCATTATGATTATATGTCCTTTTCCATCATGGAAGGAATAGTAGTTATCTTCTTCTTCAATTACAATATCCATTCGCCCAGAAAACATTCCCACTTCTGACCTTGTATTTAAATTTAAAGCTTTCATTGCAAATAAAATAACTGTCTGATAATACTTCCAATTTCTCATTTTAAGTAAATAATGAATACTCATTATCTCTTTTTTCAAATATTTAGATAATAATTGACAATTTCCATCTTTAAGTTGATTTAAGATTTCTTTTCTTTTTAATTTAAATGTATATTCAACTTCATTGTAAAAATTATCAAAAATATTTTTAGTAATTGACTCTTCTACTTCAGTATTAGGTATTCTAAGTGTGTAATGTTGCCTATAATTAATTGTTTCTATTTTATTAATTGTTAAATATCCTGATTGAAACAATAAAGGTATTTGTCTAAGATTTTCAATATCAAAAACATTAAAATCTGCTTCAGAACTAATTATAGGTTCATAAACATTATCTATATTCAAATTTTCTTTAAATATTTTAACTAAAAAATTAGGAGTACCCGATTCAAACCAAAAGTTTTTAAACTGATTTTCATTGAAAAAATGAACTAAAGAGTAAGGATTATAAAGAAAATTTTTCCCATCCCAGGAATAACCATCATAAAATTGCTTAATCACAGAAAGAGTTTCTTCATAACTAATATTTTCCTGGCTAGAATAATTATCTATGAATTTTTTAAAATATTTCTCAAGCTCATCATCAGTATAACCACAAATAGTAGAATAATCCTTATTTAATGTCAAATCAGTTAAATTATTAAAATCTGAAAATATTGACCCCTTAGAAAACTTGCTGATTCCAGTTATAAAAACAAATCTAAGATAGCTATCTGCACTTTTTAATGCTCCAAAAAATTTCTTTAATTTCTTTTGAACAGATATAGCTGAGGTTTTATCCTCTAAAATATCAAGGATAGGTTTATCATATTCATCTATTAAAACAACGACTTCTTTATTGTATTTAATATATAATTCTTCTATTAATTCCTTAATTTTAATATTAGGATGTTTAGCATCGAGTTTAGTAGAGAAATTCTTAGCTATCCTATCTAAAGTAAAATTCAATGTTTCTTCAAATAATTCATGATTTTCAGAATCCACTTCACTAAAGTCAAGATGTATAACTGGATAAATATCATTCCAATCCCAATTGTCATAAATATAAAGACCTTTAAACAGCTCTTTATTTCCTTTGAAAAGTTCATTAAGTGTACTTATTAAAAGAGATTTTCCAAATCGTCTTGGGCGAGCTAAAAAGTGATAGGTTCCTCTAAGATCCATCATTCTTTTAATTATATCTGTTTTATCAACATATATCTTGTCCCTGTTTATTAATTTTTTAAAATCAGATATATCTGTTGACAAATCTCCTTTAATATTGTTCATTTAAATCAAATCCTAAAATCAATGAATAAACATTAATGAAATAACAATTATTTTGTAATGCATTATTAACTAAAAAAAATAATTTAACCATGTTCTATTATTTTAACTATATTTTATTGATTGTTTCAAATAATATAAATATTTTTTCATAGTACAAGAAAAATACTTTGGATGATGATTTCGAAAAAATAAAAATCTTTTAAATCCTTTTAAAGCTATAAAAACTGTTTAAAATGATTATAATGAGATTTTGCAAAATTTCTATTTTGCGAAATCAGTGTTTAAATAAAAATCCTTTTAAATTGGCTGTGCAATAATTATTTTTTGTAAAAATAGATATCTAATTAAAATAAATTAAAATATTTGTAAGTCATTAATACATAATTTTTATAAAAAATAAATGTTTAAAATAGTTATAATTAATAAATAACTCATATTAATTAGTTAAATTGAATTAAAAATAGTTTAAAGGATAATAAAAATTAAATGTTTAAAAATAACTATTTTTAGT
>NZ_LWMT01000010.1 GCF_001639265.1 Methanobrevibacter filiformis | reverse complement strand
CAGTCACACCACTAACATTATTACCATACTCATCTTTTAAAGTACCATTAACACTAACACTACTATTAACCTTACTATCAGGAACAGGATTAATAACCAAAGTAGTATTAATAAGCACACCACCAAACTCAGTGCTATTTGCAGCAGCAGTGTAATTAACATCCCCAATAAAAGTAGCAATGACATTGATTTCGCTAGAAGAATTAACAATGTAAGTAATATTCCAATTACCATTACTGTCAGTAGTACTAGTATAATTAAAACCATCCACAGTTACCATAACAGTCACACCACTAACATTATTACCATATTCATCTTTTAAAGTACCATTAACACTAACACTACTATTAACCTTACTATCATGAACAAGATTAATAACCAAAGTAGTATTAATAAGCACACCAGCAAACTCAGTATTATTTGCAGCAGCAGTATAATTAACATCCCCAATAAAAGTAGCAATGACATTGATTTCACTAGAAGAATTAACAAGATAAGTAATATCCCAATTACCATTACTATCAGTAGTACTAGTATAGTTAAAACCATCCACAGTCACTATAACAGTCACACCACTAACATTATCACCATACTCATCCTTTAAAGTACCATTAACACTAACACTACTATTAACCTTACTATCAGGAACAGAATTAATAACCAAAATAGTATTAATAAGCACACCACCAAACTCAGTACTATTCACAGCAGCAGCATAATTAACATCCCCAACAAAAGTAGCAACAACACTGATTTCACTAGAAGAATTAACAAGATAAGTAATATTCCAATTACCATTACTATCAGTAGTACTAGTATAATTAAAACCATCTACAGTTACTATAACAGTCACACCACTAACATTATCACCATACTCATCTTTCAAAGTACCATTAACACTAACACTACTATTAACCTTACTATTAGGAACAGAATTAATAACCAAAATAGTATTAATAAGCACACCACCAAACTCAGTACTATTCACAGCAACAGTATAATTAACATCCCCAATAAAAGTAGCAACAACACTGATTTCACTAGAAGAATTAACAAGATAAGTAATATTCCAATTACCATTACTATCAGTAGTACTAGTATAATTAAAACCATCTACAGTTACTATAACAGTCACACCACTAACATTATCACCATATTCATCTTTTAAAGTACCATTAACACTAACACTACTATTAACCTTACTATTAGGAACAGGATTAATAACCAAAGTAGTATTAATAAGCACACCACCAAACTCAGTACTATTCACAGCAGCAGTATAATTAACATCCCCAACAAAGGTAGCAACAATATTAACTGGATCAGTTGAATTAACAAGGTAAGTGATATTCCAATTACCATTATTATCAGTAGTACTAGTATAATTAAAACCATTAACAGTCACTATAACAGTCACACCACTAACATCATTACCATACTCATCTTTCAAAGTACCATTAACACTAACACTACTATTAACCTTACTATCAGGAACAGAATTAATAACCAAAGTAGTATTAATAAGCAAACCACCAAATTCAGTACTATTTGCAGCAGCAGTGTAATTAACATCCCCAATAAAAGTAGCAACGACACTTATTTCACTAGAAGAATTAACAAGATGAGTAATATTCCAATTACCATTACTATCAGTAGTACTATTATAACTAGTACCATCCACAGTCACTATAACAGTCACACCACTAACATTATTACCATACTCATCTTTTAAAGCACCATTAACACTAACACTACTATTAACCTTACTATCATGAACAAGATTAATAACCAGAATAGTATCTATAAGCACACCATAAAAACTAGTACTATTTGCAGCGCCAGTGTAATTATCATTACCAACAAACTCAGCAACGACATTGGTTAGATTAGTTGAATTAACAAGATAAGTAATACTCCAATTACCACTATTATTAGTAGTAGCAATATAAACAACATTATTAACAGTCACACTAACAGTCACACCACTAATCGCATAACCATTTTCATCTAACAAAGTACCATTAATACTAACACTACCATTTATCTTAGAGTTAGGAACATAGTTAATAACCAAAGTACTGTTTAAAGCCAAACCATTGAAACTAGTACTATTACTAGAACCCACATAACCAGTATTACCCTCAAACTCAGCAACAACACTAATACTTCCAGTCGAAATAACAAGATAATTAACATTCCAATGCCCACTACTATTAGTAGTAGCACTATAAACAACATTATTAACAGTCACATTAACAGTCACACCACTAACTGAATCATTATTCTCATCTAATAATGTGCCATTAATACTAACAGTACTATTAATCTTGGTATCTGGAATAGGATTAATAGTTAAATTACTGCTTAAACCCACTCCACTAAAACTACTACTATTGATAGAGCTATTGTAATAAGTATTACCATCAAAGGTAGCAATAATACTGATACTTCCAGTTGAAACAACAAGATAAGTAATACCCCATTTACCCTCAGCATCAGTAGTAGTGGCATAATGAACACTATCAACAGTCACATTAACAGTCACGCCACTAATCGGATTATTCTTCTCATCTAACAAAGTACCATTAATGCTAACATTATTTTCCGTTTTAGTAGCTGGAACAGGATTAATAACCAGAGTACTGTTTAAAGCCAAACCATAAAAACTGGTACTATTAGCAGCAGCAGTATAATTATCATTACCAACAAAATAAGCAACAACATTAACAATCCCAGTTGAATTAACAAAATAGCTAATATCCCATTTACCCTCAGCATCAGTAGTAATGGTATAATTAGTACCACTAACAGCCACATTGATAGTTACTCCAGTAATCGGATTACCATCTTCATCTGAGAGAGTACCATTAATATTAATACTAGTATTCACTTTAGTATCCTCAACAGGATTAATAAACAGTCTACTATTCTTAAGAACATAAAAATTTGAAGAATTTATGAAATCTGCGTAATTTTCATAACCAAAACCACTAATAAGAACATTAACAGAACCTGGTCGGTTAGTAGTATAATTCAAGCTCCAATAGCCAGAAGCATTCACACTAACAGTGAACAAGTTACTATCAATAGTTACATTAACTTCAGTAACGCCAGTATAATTAGCTATTTGACCACTAACAGTAACATTATTACCAACAGTAGTAATATTCGGAGAAATAATAATGCTGGAGTTAGTAGAATATTTTATAACTTCAAAAACTGTTGTATTAGTAGAAGCAAAGTAGTATGCAGTTTCATTAATTTGAACTACTACTGTATAGTTACCAATACTCCCAGTTAAATAGTTAACAGTCCATATACCAGTAGAAAGATCATAGCTATTAACTACTACAGAGTTACCATTAATAGTAACATTAATATTATTTTTAGTAATACCTGTTCGATTAGTAATATTACCTGAAATAGTGATATTAGTTGCAATATAGGCTGGTTGGGGTATGTCAATTGAACTATTTGTAGTACTTTTGACAACATTTAATAATGTACTGTTTGAAGTATATGTGTAGTTAGCATGACTTATAGTAACACTAACAGAAATATTATTTCCTAAGGAATTAGGTAGATAATCCATAGTCCAAAGACCAGAGGTTGAATTATATGATGTAGGATTTCCTATAAAAGTACCATTAACATATATACTAATATTATTTGCAGTTATACCAGACTTATTAGTTAATGTACCACTAATAACTACATTAGACCCTAATCCTGTAATATTAGGATTTAGATTAATAGTTGAACCAGTAGTGTTTCTATTCACAATGAAACTACTGGAATTACTAAAGTCCAAGTAATGCTCATTACCTGTTAAACTAGCATTTATAGAGATATTTCCTACAACAGTAGTATTATAAGTTAAGCTCCAGGAACCTGTTCCACTAACAGGAACAATATATGTAGTTCCATTAACAGTAATAGTAATACTTGTGATATTCTCATCAAAAGTACTAAATTGACCACTAATAATAACACCATTACCTATGTTAGCTGGACTTGGAACAATATTAATAGTAGAATTAGTTACCTTCATACCTGGAGAAAATGAAAATTCATTAGTAAATCCAAGATAATGACTAGTTTCAGTTAAGCTTGCAGTAATAGTATTTTTACCATTAATATTAACAGTATAAGATGCAATGTTCCAATAACCACTACCATTTACATTAGCTACAACTGTTGTACCATTAGGTAATGTTACATTAACTTTGCTTACATTATAGTATTGAGTTAGCTGACCACCAATACTAATAGTAGTTGATACATCTGGAGTAGGAGGATTTATAACAATAGTAGAATTAGTAATATTTTTATTTACTTGGAAGTTAGTAGAGTTTAATTTACCTTCTACATAATTAGGATTTACTGGTAAAATCGCTTCAATAGTGAAAATATCAGAAGTATTTGCAAGATATGGATAATACCAATATCCACCATCTACCCCAACAATACCACTACTAACAATACCGCCAGTTGAATTTTTAATAGTTATATTAATACTAGTTAAATTAGTATGATTTATTACATAACCTTCAAGAAGAATGTTTGTACCTATTTGAACAATATTATTTACAATAATAGTAGAGTTAGTAATGTTTTTCACGACAGAAAAAGTACTAGATACATTGACAATTGGATAGTAGGAATGATTTATAACAGCATTTACAGGAATATTATTTCCAGCAAATAAACTACCATAATTAAAACTCCACTCCCCAGTAATATTATCATAACTTGAAGCTGTACCAATTAAAGTATTATTAATATATATAAATATATTATTCTTATGTATTCCTGTTTTATTTGTTATCGTGCCTGAAATAATAACCTTAGTCCCAATATTTACAGTACTTGGATTTACATTAATATTAGTTGAAGTAGTATTTTGAAGTACAGTAAAAGTAGTACTATTACTAGTATCATTATAATAAGCATTACCTGCAACTTTTACAATAGCTTGGATACTATTTCCTATAGTAGTAGTAGCATAATTATAGCTCCAACCACCAGTACTATTAACAGCTACACTATATGATTCATTCCCAATCTCTAAAACTACAAAAGTAATGTTAGTATAATTTACTAATTGACCACTAAAAAGAACATTTTCACCAATATGGACAGATGTGGGAACTGCAGTAATATTTGACCTAGTACTACTTTTAGTAACAATAAATGTTGTCATATTGAAAAACTCTGTAACATTAGCATTACCATTAAAAGTGACAAGAACAGGAATAGTGCCTCCAGATGTAACAGTATAATTATAAGTCCAAGCGCCCCCACTACCAACAGAAACAAGTGTAGTTACACCATCAACAGTAAGATTAACCGTATTAATTCCTACATTAGTAGGACTTACTGTACCATTTATTCTGACTAGGTTACCAATCTTTGTAGCAGTAGTAGCATTATGAGAGATAGTAGAAGATGAAGCATTTAACACTACATTAAATACATATGTAACATCAAATGGATCTATGAAATTATTACCTATGAAAGTAAGTGTAATATTCTGTGAACCTGCTTTATAAACTGGACGACCATTGCCTTGTGTACCAAATAACCATCCATTAGTGAGAATATTTATTGCAGTGGAAGCATTGTTTGAAGTACTATTATATTTAGTACCATTAGAAAGTGTAAAACTTATTTGACTTACATTAATTGTATTTCCTACAGAATCATTCCATATACCACTAAATGCTAAATCTCTACCAACAACAAGATCACTTGCAATTATTGTAGAATTAATCTTAATTTTAACTACATTAAAACTACTTGTATTGATTTCTGAAGTGAAATTAATATTATCATTCCAAACTCTAATATTTAATGAACCTATAGTACTTGGTGTGTAAACAATACTCCAAGACCCATCAGCTTCAACATCAGCCATATAAGTATCATTACCCACTTGAACATAAATATAGTCAAGACCATTACCAGGATTTGTTAGTTTACCACTAATAGTAGTTTCACGAAAAACTGTTATAGTAGAGTTAGCAATTATTGATGAATTAGTAGTATCTTTAATTAGAAAAAGAGAGTCGTTAGATAAAATATATACTCCAATATCGGAATCAGTGTGAGAAATAGAAACCATAATAGAACCAGGGCTTTGTGTTTGGTAATCATAATACCAAGTACCATCTATAGGATTAACTGTTACTTCAACTACTTTATTACCAATAGTTAAATTAATCTTATTATTTCCACCAAGCTGACCTGAATAATCTTCTATTTGACCACTAATTCTAACAACATCACCAACAGTAGCTGAAGACTCATTAACGCCAAGACTAGAAGTTAAAATAGTAGATGAAACTGTAAAATAGCCAGTATTTTGGAACCCATTATATAAATTATTGCCAGCAAAACTAACTATAAATTGACCTCCATTTGCATTAACAGGAGTGTAAGGTAAAATCCATTGATTATTATTCACATTAACCTCAGTACGTACACCTGCAACAGTAACATTAACTTTAGAAATAGGCGTACTGTCTGTAGAAGGATAATTTATTATCTGACCTGTAATATTACTTTGTTGATTTACTCGCATTATAATATCAGGAACTGTGGTATTAATATCAGATTTAACATAAAAGTTTAATCGACTAGTTTGACCAGCATAATTAATAATAAGAGTATTGTTACCACTAGAAACGTTGAAATTACCCATATATCCATGCCTAGTAAATTCTATACCATTAAGAGTACCTGAAATAGTCATATTTGGTAAGTCCTCCCCATGGTCTGTAGTACTGGTGTTTAATTTGAAAAAATAAAAATTAACAGTACTACCTGCAGAAAGACCATCTAATGAACTAGCATTAGAAAGATTTAAAAGATAATAATTAATAGCAGTAGCAGTAGATCCATTAGATATTACAATTTTCGGCCCCCAGTAATTATAAGTAAAGTTAAAAGGAGATCCTGATTGAGCAAATGGACCACTAGCAAATATATTATAATTAACATTATTATAAGAACCTGAATCTGAAGGAGGGTTTCCTCTTTGTGCTCTAGCTATATCATAAATTATATTTTTAGTATAATTAATTTTAATATTAGTATAATTGGCAGCAGCCTCCTTATAGTAAACAAATCCATGAGTAGAAAGCACAGTATTTTCTGAAAATGAGCCTGTAAAATTACCTACCCTACCATAAAAAACAAACAATGAGTATTCAAAAGTAGATAATAAATTCGAAATAGTATTGTTTTCAACAACAACATTAGTATTATTAGCACCATCAACTCTAACAAAATAAGAAGAATCTATTGTATTATTAATGATATTTGCAGAAGCGCCTTTAGAAGCACTTAAAAATTGTATAAACCCTCCAGAGGTTTTGATTTTACTGTTAGCTATTATAACCTCTGATGGAGAGTACAATTCCATGAAAGAACTATAACCAGAAACATCCAAACCTTCGACATTAACTGAATATGCTTCAGAAAGAATAAAAAGAGGATAACTTCCACTTCCAGTGAATTTAACACCGCCATTAGTAGTTATATTAGTATTTCTTAAGATAGAAAACATTCCATCATAGGAATAATTACCTTCTTCAAATACTAAATCCTGATCAGGATCTGAAGTATTAGATAGAAAATTCTGAACTTCCTGTTGAGTAGATGTAGAATTAAATGATTTAGCATCTACACTAGATAAAGCACTGAAAAATATCAGAGCCACTAAAAGACATATAATAACACATGATCTTTTACTTACAATAGCACCATTATTTAAATTATCTAATTTATTTACACTAGCACCCTTATTCACACTAGTTATTTTATCTAGATTAGCTATTCTATTCATCCTATCTTCCCCTACTTTTTTGTTCGTATCTTCCCACTCCTTTATAGCTAATTAAAGAAAATTCTAATTATATAAATAATTATATAATGAGGAATAAGATTTTGGAGAATTAGATAATATAATATCTAAAAAACCTCAATCATACCTTCCAAAATACAAAATCGCACTTATTTACAATTATATGTTTAATATTTATCTTTCTACTAGATTCTAATTCATTTGTATTTATTCATAATGTTACTGCAATAAGAAATTAATTGAATTACTGTTGCTCCCAGTAACGTAATAATGATAAAGTTAATTAATATCTCTTAAAAAATTAGGTATACAATTTGAATAACCTGTAAAAAATCAACAGAAGGTTATTCATGAAATGAGATATTATTTCTAAAATATAATATAATTTATATTAATAATATTATGTTTTAAATAATATATAAATGTTCCTATATAAACTAAATATATAATAATAATCAATTTATCACTACATTGTTTATCAATAATTCGGATAAAAATAAAAAAAATAGTTTATTTGTTTAGAAAAAGTGATTAATTTTTTCAAATTTTCAATTTTCTTACTGATTATTGTTTGTCCATGTTTGTTAATAGTTTTTTTATTTCCTGAAAGATTAATTAATTTTATTCCAGAAGATAGCATTTGTTGTTTTAGTGAATCATTATTTAATAAGTATAATATCAATTATTAATAAATTTTGAAACCATATAGAAATAATTAATGAAAGAAATCTTAGCAACCAATATAAAAACTGACCATAATAGATCATAATGTTGAATAATAGTAATGGAAGAATGCTTGGGATTTTTCAATTTGAAAAAGTAAAATCCTCCTAAAAGAAGTTATGATATATATAGGAAATAGTATTTTTATTTGGCTGTGCAATAATTAATTTTTCAGTTGATGGATGACAGTGAATTTTCTTAGTTGTGGTTAGATTGTAAATTATTTTTTGTAGTTTTTTTTATTTGTTGTCTATGTTTTTCATTGAATATCTATT
>NZ_LWMT01000009.1 GCF_001639265.1 Methanobrevibacter filiformis | reverse complement strand
TTTCTTTTTTAACCATCTTTTTTAAACAAACATCCTCCTCATCATCAAGCTCTACTCTTCTCTGTTTCATATAGTATAATATGAATATCATCATATATAAATATTTTAAAATTAAGTTGTCATGACAATAGCAATTGTTCCCTATCTCCAATGAATATAAATATATAATTTGAATACTAAAATACTTTTATTATTTTTTATTATTATATTTATTCATATATTTATTCAGATTTTCTTTTAAAGGAGATAAGATTTATGAATGTAGAAAACACAAGTAAAAAACCAGGACCTTTAAAACCTATAATTTTTGTCATATTGATTTATATAATTGGTCAAATTGTTGCTGCTATGATTATATCAACAGTTTTTAACCCTATCATTGGAAATAATCATGATTTAATGTCTGTTGTAGGTTCTGTACTTCTAGGATTGTCAACCTTTATTTTAACTATCTATGTCTCATTTAGAGTTTTCAAATTCAAGACCAATGAAATTGGTCTTAATAAATATAAATTAGGATCAAGATTATTAATAGGTTTTGTATTAGCATTTATCTGCCAACTAATAATGTTTATTATTAGTCTAGCTCTTGGAACTGCACAAATACAGGCAGTAGGATTAAATATTTTTGCTTTGATAATTGCACTTGTTGTTTCTATGTCTGCAGGTATTAGTGAAGAAATATTAGATCGGGGATTTTTTGTAGCAGCACTTAAACCTACAAAAAACTTACTTCTTATACTTTTAGCACCAACATTATTCTTTACAATAGCTCATATTATAAATATGGTTTCAATAGGGTTAGATTTAACACTATCAATTTTAGCACTAACTACAACATTTTTAGCAGGAATATTTTTAATATTGATTGTTATCCGTACAGGCTCATTAGCTATAGCTATTGCATGGCATGCTGGGTGGGACTTTTTCACAACAATATTTGGAGGAAATTTATCATCTCTTAATACTGGATCTCCCCTATTTGTTGTTACACATATTGGTCCAGATATTTTAACTGGTGGGGCATATGGTATAGAAGCAAGTATTATCGCCCTAATCGTATTAGTGATTTTGATAACCTTATTTTACAAATTTTATCCTAAATCCATACATACTACTGAAAATAAATTAATGTCTTTAGAATTTGAATAGGATTAATCATATTTCCGATTGTAATAGTAATTAGTATGCAATTCCATACTATAACATACTATAACATTATTTTTTCAGATATTGCAAAAAGGAATGTTCCTATTACAAGAAAGATAATTGTCAAGAGAAGAATCGCTGTAAAATTGATTAATGTGCTAAATATAGATGATTAACAACCTCCACTATTTTAAATTCTTTTAAAGCTATACGAACTGTTTAAAGTGCTCATGATGAGATTTTGCAAAATTTTTTTATTTTGCGAAATCAGTGTTATTAAAGTGTTATTAAAGTTATTAGGGCTTCTTAAATGTTAACATAAAAACTGTTCTTGACCCAATTTCAACAGCTCTATCTCCAATTCTTTCTATAAATCTAGCTATGAATATCATGTTTATTGTTGATGTTATAGTGTCTTTATTTTCAAACATGAAATCTGTAATCTGTTTTAATACTGAATCAAAAAGATCATCTACTTTATCATCATCATTATGTAATTCTTTAGCCATATCAATATTTTGATCTAGAAATGCATAAATTCCTTTACTTAACATCATCTGAGCATAATGGGCCATATATTGTAAATCTTCCATTAATCTTTCAGGAACATTTATATCTTTAATAAGAACAGATAGTTCCGCTATGTTGGAAGATAAATAACCAATTCTTTTCACATGACTTCCTACTCGGATTGTAGATTCAATAAACATTAAATCTCCAGCTACTGGCTGCTCAACTGCCATGAATTGTATGCACATTCTTTCTAAATTAAATGCAGCATCATCAATTTTTTTAGCTAGGTCAATCACTTCTTTAGCTATATCTTCATCATAGACTTCTATCAAGCTAATAGCTTTTTTTTGAGCTTCAATAGCTTGTTGTCCGATTTTTTCCGCTTCATTTTTAACATTACTTATTCTGTTTTTAAATGAAATACTGGGATACTTTTTATCCATAAGAATCACTCACATAGTATATTATATTTTTTTATAGATGATTTAATATTAGTAAAAGCATTTCTTAATTTAATTTGCTTATTTTTTGAAATAGCTTTTGTTCAAACTTTTTTTAAAAGTTTGAAGGTTACCTTAACCAAATCTTCCAGTAATATATTCTTCAGTTTTTTTAACTTTTGGTTCAATAAATAGTTTATCTGTTAAGTTACTTTCAATGATTTCTCCATTTAAGAAAAATGAAGTGTATTTTGAAACACGTGTAGCTTGTTGCATGTTGTGAGTTACAATAATAATTGTATAATCATTTTTAAGTTTATGTATAAGATCTTCAATTTTAGTTGTGGATATAGGATCTAATGCAGAACAAGGTTCATCCATTAGAATAACTTCTGGATTGTTAGCTATTGTTCTTGCAATACATAGTCTTTGTTGTTGACCTCCAGAAAGGCTCATAGCTGAATTATCTAATTTGTCTTCAACTTCACCCCATAAAGCAGCTGCTTTTAGACTTTCTTCAACTTGCTGATGTAAAAAGTCTTTATCATCAATTCCATGTACTTTAAGTCCATATGCAACGTTTTCAAATATGGATTTTGGAAATGGGTTTGGTTTTTGAAATACCATTCCTACTTTTTTTCTTAAACTAGCAACATCATATTTTGGGGAATAGATATCCTCTTCATCTAGGATAATATCTCCTTCTTTTCTAAAACTTGGAATTAGATCATTCATTCTGTTAATGGTCCTTAAAAATGTAGATTTACCACATCCTGAAGGGCCGATTAAAGCTGTAACTGTGTTTTTTGGGATTTCAGTATTGATATTTTTAAGAATATGTGCATCTCCAAAATACACATTTAAATCTTTTACTTCTATTCTGTTCATTTAATTTACCCTCCTGTCATTTTTCTCTGATACCTGTCAACTATTAAATTAGTACCTATTGTTATTACAAGTACAATTATTACAAGAACTGCCGCAGTTCCATAAGCATTGTCAAGTGATATTCCTTCAGTAGCTAGTGTATATAAATGAAGTGGCAGTGGTCTACCTGGATCAAAGATTGAAATAGGAGTTTGTAGTGCAGAACCAACTGAAAACATAACTGCAGCAGCTTCAGAAATAGCTCTTGTCATTCCAAGAATGATTCCTGTAACGATACCTGGAATAGCTGCAGGTACCACAACTCTATATATTGTTTGCCATTTACTTGCTCCAAGACCATAACTACCTTCTCTATAGGAACTTGGAATTGAGGATAATGTAACTTCAGAAACTTGAAATATTGTTGGAAGGGCCATAATAGCTAAAATTAGTCCTCCTGAAAGAACTGACCAGTTAAATTGAAGAAATACTACGAAAAATGCTAAACCAAATAATCCGTAGACTATTGAAGGTATTGAAGCTAATATTTCTGCTCCAAATCTAATTAATCTAACTGCTCTGTTAGCATTAGCATATTCTACAATATAAATAGCTGCACCTATACCTAAAGGAGTGGCTATAATCCCAGCTATTGCTGTAACATATATACTTGAGATGATCATTGGGAATATTCCACCAGCTCTTCCAGAGTCAATTGGATCAGCTAATAAAAATTCAAGATTAACTACAGGAAGTCCTTTTACAAGAACATATCCTAGGACTAAAATTAATATTAAAATAGTTAATAGTCCTGAAGCTATGAATAGCCCATTCATTATTTTTTGTGCAATTTTAGGAGGAATGATTTTATTAATATTCATAGACACCACCATTTAAATGAGGTTTTATGATATTAGTAATCATAAATATCCACTTCCAGCATCGATTTTATATTTATGTTGCATGTAATTTGCAACAAGAAGCAGTATTATTATAATTAAAAATAACACGATAGCAGTTCCAAATAAAGCGTTATGATGGATACCTGTCGCATAACCTATTTCTAAGGCTATGTTTGAAGTTAAAGTTCGCAGTGGTGAAAAAATTGAGTTAGGCACTAAAGCTACATTACCTGCAACCATTATAACTGCAAGTGTTTCACCAATAGCTCGACCCATTCCTAAAATAATTGCTGTTATTATTCCTGGAAGTGCTGCTGGAAATATAATATTTTTTATTGTTTGCCAAGAAGTTGCTCCTAGTCCTAAAGAAGCTTCTCTATATTCATTAGGAACTGCTTTTAAAGCATCTTGTGAAATAGATATTATAGTAGGTAAAACCATAACAGTTAATATCAAAGATGCAGTAAACATACTAAAGCCTGTTCCTCCAAATGTTTCACGCATTATTGGAACGAGAACAATAAGTCCAAAAAATCCGTAAACAACTGAAGGGATTCCTGATAATGTTTCAATAGTTGGTTTTAAGAACTTTTTCACATTATTTGGAGCTACTTCAGCCATAAATATGGCGCAAAGAAGAGATAAAGGAACAGCCATTAGGAGTGATAGTAATGTTACACAAATCGATCCTATTATCATAGGAAAGACACCAAATTCACCTTCAGAAGGAGCCCAATTCATTCCAAAAATAAAATTTAGAAATCCATATTCTTGTATTGCTGGAAATCCTTCAATTAAGATGAACAGTATAATAATAAGAATCATAATAATTGAAAAAATAGCTGTTAAAAAAAGCCCTTTTTCTATTAAAAATTCTGTAAAGTTATTTTTTTGCATGATTATCCTCTTATTATGTCAATGGATTAGACTATTAATTTTAAGTAATATAATAGTTTAATAAGAGAATTTAACGAATTTAAATTTATACTTTTTATGATAATGGGATAATCCAAAATATTTAAATAACCGATATAACAGATATTTATAGGGTATGTTAAAATGGATTTATTAATTTGTAAATATTTATTATAATCTCATTGAAATTATTGTACAATTTTTTAACTTGTACAAGGTAAAATAATAGCTTTAAATTTGTTATTTTATTAAAATTTATTATAAGATTATATTTTATTAACAAATTCGGAATTAATAACTAATCTAATTGTTGTTAGTTAATAAAATTTTTAATTTTTTAACATACTTGTAAAAAAATTTGAGAAAATACTAATAAGTTTGTATGTGGGATACATAACTTATTTAATTAGTTAATAGTCTTATTTAATTAGTTAATAGTACTTTCTTAATTTTGCTTTAAATTGGAGATTATTTTAAAAAATAGTCATAAAAGTATAAAAAAGTATTAAAATTTAAGACAATATAAGTTTTTAAATAAATTTTTATCTTAAAATAGTATTTTGGAAAGATTTTAAGAATAGATAAAAACTTTTATAATTGTCTTTTATTTTTTAAATACTTAATTCATTAAATACTTAATTCTTTATTCATTAAATATTCATAATTGGTTTTCAATAGCTTATTCTACTATTTGATATTATTTTTTTGCTTTTATAATTTTTTCGTCTGCTAATATTTTAGAGCCTTCTGTACCCATTACCCAGTCAATGAATGCTTTTACTTCTCCTTTCGCTTCTCCTTTGACTAAGAAAAGGAATGGTCTTTGTAATTCATAAGTGCCATCAGCTATGGTTTCTTCACTAGGACTTACTCCTCCAACCTTAATAGCTTTAACATCATCACTCATCGCTGCAAAGGATACGAATCCAATAGCATTAGGGTCTTGTTTTACTGATTGCTTTACTGCTTCAGTAGAACTTTGAACTATGGCACTTGATTTTATTTTGTCATCACCCATAACAAGTTTTTCAAAGGCATCTAATGTGCCTGATCCTTCTTCACGAGTTATTAAATTAATACTAGCGTCAGATCCACCAATTTCTTTCCAATTAGTGATTTTTCCTGAAAAAATATCTTTTAACTGATCTTTAGTTAAATCTGAAGCTGCATTTTTTGTATTAATAGCTACTACAATTCCATCTTGACCTAATGTATATTCAGTTAATCCTTTCTTTTCATCCGCTTTTAATGATTTAGAACTAGTACCAATGTCAGATGTACCTTCTGCTACACTTTTAATGCCAACACCTGAACCTCCTCCTTGAACATTAATTTTAACGTCAGGATGTGAGGCCTTGTACGTTTCAGATAATTTTTCAGCCACAGGCTGTACAGATGTGGATCCAACCACATTTATTGTAGCGGAACTTCCACTATTTACAAATATCATGCCAATAACTATTAATATAGCAGCTATGGCAATTATAACAGTCACATATTTCTTATTCATATTTTTGTCACCTTCACTGTTAGGTTATTTTTTTACTATATAAACCTTTGCAAAAAATATATGGTATGTATTTTATGAGTAATCAAAAATGTTTACAAAAAATAATTATAATAAATATTTTAAACACTAATTTCCCAAAATAAAAAATTTTCTAAAATCTCTTTATTGGTACTTTAATCGGTTTTTAATGCATTAAATGAGAATTAGGAAAATTTTCTATTGTCACAATTCAATGTATTAAATAATTATTTTGTGAAATCAGTGTTTAAAATATTTATTTAATAAAATAAGTAAATATTTAGTAATAATAGCTAAATAGAAAAATAAATAAATTTTGATCATTTGTTCATATTATACTTTTTAAAAATCTTCTGTATAATTCTATAACACATATTTTATCATTAGTTTCCATTGCATTCTTTTTTTATCCTCTTTTAATCGATTTCATATTTAGCATATTATTTTTCATTAAATGCTTTTGTTTCCCTTAATATTAGCTTTATCTTAATAATTCATATTAATTTTAGTTATTTTGGCTTTATTTCCTATAATATTATGTATTAGTATGTTATTTAATTATATAATTTTTAACTTAAGATTATATTGTCTTTATTCTGAATTATGGACCAATTTAATCATATTTCGCTGTTTATTAAATATGTTGTTATATTGATAGATTAAAACATCTTAAATTATTATTAATGGTGTTTAAATGCTGTGTTGAAAATTCTAATAATATATTAATTAATAAGTTCAATTTAACATTCATTTTCTAATTTATTACTAAAAAAATACTTAAATAACTTACTTAATAAATTTTAATTGGATAATTTCAAATTATTAAATATATTAAATGTTTTAAATTAAATAAAATCAAAAAAAATTTAAAGATAAAATTGAATATAAATATAAAGTTATGTATGTTCTTATTTTTCTTTTTACTATATCTTATCTTGATTTAAATTTAATATTTGCTAAAAAATTAGGGAGGTATGAATATATTAGATAAGTGATTTCAATGTTTTATTCATGTCTCTATACTAAAACAAGACACATAATCAATTAAATTGATCATTATATTTGAAATGATACCATCAAATGTAATTTACTGTGGTGAAACACTATTAAAAAATATATTAAATTTTTTTTTAAATGAACTATAGAAAAAACCTTAGATTTATTCTTAGATTACATCTTAAACGAATTTAAAGGAAAAAATTTTTAAAATTAAAATTAAAATTATAAAGAAATTAATTAATTACTCACTTTATTGTTAAACCATAAATTATACATTAAAATGTTTATAATGAATTGGACATTATATGGTTACAATTAAAAATATCTGATAAATATCTCATCTTTTATAAACACTTCTGAAGTTAGAATGATGAATGTACTGAAAAAATTATCATGATTACCATATAATTAATTATTATCATATAATTTACACAAATGTGTGCTTAAAAATACAACTTACTAAAAGCAAATAAACTATTCTAATAATAAAATATCAGTAATAGTAATAATAAGACATATTAATAATTTACATGATTATTAATAGATATTAGACAATTAAAACAAAAAATAGGTTCATATAAAAATGTATTCTCTATTTGAACTAATTTCAAATCAATAACCTACTTGAACATGCCTATTAATTTAAAAAATAGTACTATATTATGAAATAGATATAATCCTTATAATTTTATTTAAAATGAAAATAAGAAATTGTTTAAAGATATATAATATATTTATTAAATGCATAGTAATTGTTCCATTCATTCAATATTATAAATAAACTGTATAATTTTTGTATACAATGATTTTATTTTTAATTTATTGACAAGATCTGTGATAATGAAAATATAATTCTTTTTGAAATTGATTGTAAAATCTTCACTCTTTTTTTAATATATTTATATTTAATATTAATTTAATCCTGTTATTTATCCTTTCTACTTGTAGTGTGCCAACAATTACAAGAATTGCAATAATAAACTTCAGTGGGTTTTTCATTATCTCTCCAATCTTCATTTTTATACCTAGCTATAGCTTTTTTTGCTTCATTTATAGAAGAATAACGTATTTTAACTTTCTTAGATTGTATACAAAATTCTTCTATAATATCATGGTTCATGAAGCCTATTTTTAAGCGATGTTTATCTAACTGTTTTTTAGCTTTAGAACTGATATTATTATTATTTTTATTATTATTTTCATATGGGTTATTTTTTATTTCTTTTCTTTTATCAAGTGTCATTTAATCAATCCCCACTTGTTTATATTATTGATATAAATATTGTGTTTACTAACATATATTATTTAATTTTTTTAATACTTTAAAATCTCCAATTAATTATTATTTTTGGAATTGCTTAAATAGAATGTTTATGATGGTTTATGATGAGATTTTCCAAGATTTTTATTCTTTTTTAAAAAATCAAAGATTTAAAAGTTAGATGAAAGATTTTTTATCTTTCATTCCTCTTTTGAGAGGAGTTTATCCATAATTAAAATAAAGGTTTATGATTGTTGGATATGGTTTTAGATGTTTTTTAGTTTTTGTTTTAGTTTTTTGGTCTATTTTTTGTGTTTTAGTTTTAAACTTTTTAAATGTGTTTT
>NZ_LWMT01000008.1 GCF_001639265.1 Methanobrevibacter filiformis | reverse complement strand
ACATAAAATTAAACAAACCAAAAACAATAAGAACAACTAAAAACAATTCAACAAAACCAACAAAATATTAAAAAAAACTCACATAAAAACACAAAAAATAAAGAAAAAATCAATAAAATAGAACAAATAAAGAAACATTAAATGCGAATCCTCATTTTTATATATGGCATTTTATAAATTAATTATATTCATTAATTATTACTAGTTATTATTAATTAGTTATTACTAGTTATTATTAATTAATTATTTTAATGGGATATTCTAATTATAGGAGATATTATGAAAAAAATAGCTATTTATGGTAAAGGAGGGATTGGGAAGTCTACAACGGTGTCTAATATTTCTGCAGCTTATAGTGAGGAAAATAAAAAGGTAATGGTTGTTGGATGTGATCCTAAAGCAGATACAACAAGAACACTATGTGGAAGACGTCTTCCGACTATATTAGACACAATAAAAAATAATAAAAACCCAGATGTTAATAATGTTCTTTTTAAAGGATTTGGTAATGTTCTGTGTGTTGAAAGTGGAGGACCAGAACCTGGTGTTGGCTGTGCTGGTAGAGGAGTTATTGTAGCAATGGACTTAATAGAAAAAAAAGGAGTTTTTACAGATAATAACTTAGATATAGTAATATATGATGTTTTAGGAGATGTTGTTTGTGGAGGATTTGCAGTTCCACTTAGAGAAGAATTTGCAGATGAGGTATTCATTGTTACATCTGGAGAGTACATGTCATTATATGCGGCAAATAATATTTCAAAAGGGATTAAAAAACTAAAAGGAAATCTTTCAGGAATAATATGTAATTGTAAAGGAATTGATAATGAAACAGCTATCGTAAGGGATTTTGCAGAGATGATTGGTAGTAGTGTAATTGGTATTATTCCAAGAGATGAAACAGTTCAAAAAAGTGAAATAGAAGCTAAAACAGTGATAGAAAAATATCCTAATTCTAATCAATCAGAAGAATATAGAAAATTAGCTAAGAATATACTAAATAACAGTTCTTCTGGAGTTCCAGAACCACTGAATGATGATGAATTTGAAGAACTTTTCTTAAATTTATCTAATTGTATCTAATTAGATCATTAGTATCTAATTAGTATCTAATTAGTATTTAACTTGTATTTGTTAGCTGTTTATTAATTTATGAAAATAATTCAAATTTTTATATTCTTTATTTATATTATCATAAGCATTTTTCACATTAATTATAGCTTCTTCTTTACTTTTAAAATAAATCAAATGAGATGAACACATGCAATCTGAACATCCGAAATTATCTATTGTTTTGTTAGATTCACTAATCAATGATGATAATGCACATTCTAACTTCTCATTGGATATTGTAAATATTATTTCCACAATATCTACTGTTTTTTCTTTTAGAAAGTAATCAACATGCCAATGTAATTTTTTATCATCTGATAAATGTCTTTTTAATCTTGGAATTAATGAATTTCTTCCAGAACCTACATAAACATAAAATCCTTTATTAAATTCTATATCATTAAGTTTACCTATCTTTATTTTTTTATCAGATTCATTATTTATTATTAAACAATAAGTACCTTTTAAAATTCCTGATTTTTTAACCTTTAATCTTTTTTTACCCATGTTATTACCTTATATTAATTAGTTATTTTTGAATTAATTATTAAATCCAGATATTTAATTTAATCAAATATTTTAAATTTAATTGAAATCTTATATAATATTATGAAATTTAAGATTAAAGCTTATGGTCATGAAAATGTAAGTTCAAAACACAAATCTACATTTGAAATTACTCAAGATAGTAGTATAAGTGCTGCTGGTGATTGTATTATTGGTGTAGGTGCTGATAAAAACATGAATAATTTTTCAAATGAGCTTAAAAATAAAATAGCTAATGAAAATAGTAAAATCACGGTTAAACTTACAACTACTAATGCTCATGATGAAATTATCGGTCAAGGACATCCAGATTTAACGTTAAATCATCTGACTGACATTGTTTGCAGAAAAAGTTCCTATATTTGTTCAAGAACTTTAATGATTAAGGCTGATAAGGCAGCTATTGATTTGGACAAACAATTAATTGAAGATTTAAAAAATATGGGTGCTTTACACATGGAAATTACTGTAGAGTAGATAGAGTAGATAGTAAAGTTTATATACTTAAACAATAATATTTTAATTATACTTATTTTATGATTATTATAAGCAGGGATGGTCGAGCGGTCAAAGGCGATAGGTTGAGGGCCTATTGAGTTAGTCTCTTCGCGGGTTCGAATCCCGTTCCCTGCATTATTGAAATTTAAAGTGTATTATTATTTTTAGGATATTTTTTATTACTATTTCTTTTTATTCTAATTTTTAGTTCTTGGTTTTTCTTTTATTTATTTTTAAGATAGTTATTTATATATAATAAATTATAAATATTATTAATGACTGATTTAGTCATGTATACTATTGTACTAATTATAAACAATTATATTTTAAGAATAGCTATTTAAAATAAATTAAAAAGAGATAAAATGATATTACTATATAGTAATAGCTATCTAAAACAAATTTTATTATTTTTATCAAACTATAATTGAAATTAGTAAATTATAAATTGATAATTTAAGATAATTTAATTAATATATATTTTAATTATCACTTGGACTTAATATTAAAATATTAATGATTAATAGTGGATATAATATTTTGGCATAAATTATTTGATAAATTACTTAAATTTGTAAACTTTGAGGTGTTATTATGAAAGCAGTTATTCCAGCAGCAGGTTTAGGTACTAGATTTTTACCAGCTACTAAAGCTCAACCAAAAGAGATGTTACCAGTTTTTGATAAACCTACAATCCAGTATGTTATAGAGGAAGCAGTAGCTTCTGGCATTGATGATATACTTATTGTTACTGGTAAAGGTAAAAGAAGTATTGAGGATCATTTTGACAGATCTTTTGAATTAGAATATAATTTAAAAGAAAATAAAAAGGAAGATTACTTGAATGAAGTCTTAGCTATTTCTGATTTAGCTGATATTTATTATGTAAGGCAAAAAAAACAAAAAGGTTTAGGTGATGCAATTTACTGTGCAAAGAAACATATTGGGGACGAACCTTTTGCTGTTATGCTAGGTGATACAATTACTAAAGACGAAATTCCCTGCACTAAACAATTAATTAATATATATAATAAGTACGATGCTTCAGCTATTGCAGTAGAACCAGTTCCATGTGAAAAGGTTGAAAGATATGGTATAATTAAAGGTAATGAAATTGAAGAATCTGTTTATAAAATAGATAAATTAATTGAAAAACCTCCTGTTAATGAGGCACCATCAAACTTAGCTATCATGGGACGTTATGTTTTAAGTAACGAGGTTTTTGACTTACTAAAAAGCACAAATCCTGGACATGGTGGAGAAATACAATTAACTGATGCTTTAGCAAAATTAAGCTCTATCTATGGATATGCGTTTAATGGAAAATCTCATGATATTGGTAATAGGATTGATTGGCTTAAAACATCCTTAGAATTTGCATTATGTGATGAAAATGCTAAAGATGGTTTAATAGAATTTATGAAAGAAACTATAATCAAATATTCCTAATTAATTGTTTTTAGTAATTATATATTTTTAGTAATTTATAACCTCATTATTTAATGAGTGTATTTATTAGGAAGAATATAGCAATTTATTGATAATTATGTCTGTTAATGAAGAAGATAGTGATCTAATTGAAAAATTAGAACTTGAAGTTGAATCTTTGAAAAATAAATTAAATAAGGAAAGGAAAGATTATAGTGAAAAAATTACTTTTTTAGAAAGTAAAGTTTCTAGACTAATTTTTGAGAAAAAAGAATTAAATGAGGAAATTCGATTACTTGAACTTAAAGAATTCGATTTAAAAATAAAAAAATTAGAACGAATTCAACAGAAATTATATAAATCTGAACATAAAGTGGATGTAGTTAAAAAACATTTAACTAAATCTCATAAGGATATTGAATTATTAAAAGAGTATAATAATGACCTTAGAGAAGATTTAGATAATAGAAAAAATGATATTTTTCTACTAGAACAAATTATTAAAGAATATCCTTATTTGGGGATTTTTAATTATATTCGAGATAAAAAACCAAATAGCTATTATAAATACTTTAAATATTTAAAAGATTAGTTAAGTTAAATATTTTCAGAATTTATAGGTTTTATAGTCTTTATTTTTTAATGGAGGAACAATATGGAAAGTCAAAAGATTTTAGTCACTGGTGGTGCAGGATTTATAGGGACTAACTTAGTTAAAGAATTAGAAAAAAGAGGACATGATGTATTAGCAGTAGACCTTTTACATAATGAAAGGGATAATTATACTCGTGCTGATGTTAGTAAGTATCATCAAATTGAACGTATCTTTGAGGAAAACGATACTTTTGATCATGTTTATCATTTAGCTGCTGAGTATGGTAGATGGAATGGTGAAGGTTACTATGAAAATCTATGGGAAACAAATGTAATAGGTACCAAGCACATGATACGACTACAAGAAAAACTAAAATTTAGAATGATTTTCTTTTCTTCAGCTGAAGTTTATGGTGATTATACTGGTAAAATGAGCGAGGATGTTATGGTAAACAACCCTATAAAAGATACTTATCAAATGAATGATTATGCGATTACTAAATGGGCTGGAGAATTAATGTGTATGAATTCAGCTACAATGTTCAATACAGAAACAGTTAGAGTCCGTCCTGTTAATTGTTATGGGCCACATGAAAAATATTCTCCATATAAAGGTTTTATTCCTATATTTATATATAAATCCTTGAATAATCAAGGCTATGATGTTTATGAAGGTCATAAACGTATAATTGATTATGTTGGAGATACTGCTACAACATTTGCTAATATTGTAGATAATTTCATTCCTGGTGAAGTTTATAATGTAGGAAGTAAGCAAGAATGGGAAAAAGATATTAAAGAATACTCTGATATTGTTTTAGATGCTGTAGGAATTGATGATTCATTGGTAACTTATCATGAATCTGAACCATTCACTACAAAAGTTAAACATATTGATTTTTCAAAAGCTATTAAAGATTTAAAACATAATCCTAAAGTTTCACCAGATGAAGGAATCAAAAAAACTGTTCAATGGATGAGGGATTATTATAATATTAAACAATAGCTTAATTTTTTTGGAATGATGATTTAGATGACTGATAAATCTGTAGCTATTATTCCAGCATACAATGAAGAAGTTGCCCTGGGAAGTATAATTCTTAGAACATTACAATATGTAGATAGAGTTGTTGTTATAGATGATGGAAGTGAAGATAAAACTGTTGAAGTAGCAAAATTAGCAGGTGCTGAAATTATAGTTCATGAAAAGAACTTTGGCAAAGGAAAAGCTCTTAAATCAGGTTTTGCAGCTATTAATGATGAGAACATTATAATTACAATCGATGGTGATGGTCAAAACAATCCTGATGAAATACCTTTGTTAATTAGACCAATAGCTAATGACGAATGTGATATTGTTAATGGTAGTAGATATTTAGAAGGTTATGATAGTGACACTCCAAAATATAGGCGAGTTGGTCAATTAGTCTTAGATAAAGCAACTAATGTTTTGAATAACATGGATATCACTGACTCTCAAAGCGGTTTCAGAGCTTTTTCAAAAAATTCAATTAAATACTTTAAATTAGAAGATTCTGGTTTTGCAATAGAAAGTGAAATGTTGGCAGATGCTTCAAAAGCAGGATTAAAAATAGCTGAAGTTCCAATTACTGTTCGATATGATGTGGATGGCTCAACTAAAAATCCAGTAAGTCATGGTGTTAAAGTATTGTTTAAAATAATTATTAACTACTTTAAAAGATAATTAACAAATAAAAAAAGAATATATATGTTTTAATATTGTAAATTTTTTTTTTAAATGTTTTCAATACTTTCACAGCTTAGTATAACACATTTTCGTTCACTTGGAAGTATATATTCTTCCATTCCTATTTCTTCTTCTCCTAGAGGACCAATTTTAAGATCCATATTGTTATCATGCACATCTGTGTCTAATGGCTTTACTGATTCAATATTATAGTTTTTAATTATTTTATATTCATGTTTTGGGAAGAATTGTCCTTTAATTGAAAAACCTTTCTTTTTTAAATTATTTAATATTTGAAAATCCATTTTTTTATCAATTATGACTAAAGCTCCATTATTGTAAGGTTCATATGCATTAGAATTATCAATTATTATTTTTTTGTTTTCATCTATCTCCATTATAATCACCTATAATATATTAATAACTTAATTATATAAATATACATAATTTATATTTAATATAATTATTTGGTATATATTATTTAATATAATACATTATTATTTAATATATTAGTTATTATATTTATATTTTATATTAATTTAGTTATATTTTATATTAATTTAGTTATATTTTATATTAATTTAGTTATATTTTATATTAATTTAGTTATATATTTTATTATTGTTTGCACTTAAAAATTATTATTTTACTAAATTTCATATATTAGTATTGATGATTATTTTAATATTACTTTTCAAATGCTCTTGGGTTAAGATGATATATATTTAAGTACAATATAAACATGTCAAAACATTTTGACAAATTGATAAATAAATTAACTTTAAACAGTTAATAGTTATATACTTAAAGCAAATTTAATATGGAGTAAATATGGATATAAATGACACTTGATTGTTTATTTATTGAAATTTTATTCCATAATCATGATAAACTTATATTGTGGATAAAGAGGGTTTCATATGATGTTAAATTGGGAAAAAGAATTATTAGCAATTGATCCAGACATACATTTCAGAGCTGCTGGAGGATGGTTAAAAACTATTGAAAAGTTAGATAAAAGCGTTACTAATGGCTATTCATTAGTAGGGGAATTTGTTAAAGCTGGGGATTTTGATGAGGAATACTCTGATGGATTGTATTTAGATTGTAACAAAGAAGGTAAAAAGAGTAAACCTCAGCAAGATTACAGGCTTTTTAGATTTAAAGATGGAAAAATTAGACTTTTAGATCTTATTATTGATGGTAAAGGTACATGGGCTTGTGATTTTTGGGATACAATTGAAGAGGACTTAAACGATTAATTAGGGTCCAATCTATATGGTAATAAGGATCTTTAATTTTTTTAAGGATATTTTGTTTTTAGTTTTATGTCCTTATTGCATAATTTCAATATTTTGACATAAAATATGTATTTTTAATCACTTTTTTATTATTTTTTCATAATTTTATATCTATGGATGAAAATCATATTATAATGTATAATCATTTTAATCTAATTACTATAAACTAACATATATATACTTTGAATTACATACTTATGTTAATATTATATAATTAACTATTAATGACATAAATTATAATATTGATATTTATAATTTTTAAATTTAAAAATAAAAGTGATTTTTTATGGAATTTTTAAACAAATATGATATTTATCCAAATGACACAAAACTATTTAAAGCTGTGTTTGTCCATAAATCATATAAAGTGAAACACAATTTAGCTTATGATTATGAGCGTTTAGAATTTTTAGGAGATTCAGTTCTTAATTTATTGGTTTCTGAATACTTATTTAAGAAGTATTCTAAGGCTGAAGAAGGAAATTTGACAAAGCTAAGATCAAATTTTGTTTGTGAACATGCATTGAATTACTATTCTGAATATTTGGGATTAGATAAATACCTTAAAATTGATGAGGATAACTTAACTGATAATGAAATTAGAGCTGCGAATGCTGACATTGTTGAATCTTTTTTAGGGGCTCTTTTTTTAGATCAGGGAATAGAAAAAGTAAATGAATTCCTATCTAAATACATATTCAAATTCATTGATGATAAAATTATATTCTTTAATGACTATAAATCTAAGGTTAAAGAATACGGGGATGCTAATGATTCATTAATTGAATATGAATTAGTGGATGAAAGTGGATGTCAGCATGACAAAACATTTATCATGAAAATTTTTGTTGATAGTGTTGAAATGGGAATTGGTGTTGGAAAGAGCAAAAAAGAAGCAGAACAACAAGCTGCTAAGTTAGCTATCGGAAAATTAGGTATTGATGAGAACATGTTATTAATGTGTTAATAAAAAGTATAAAAAATAGAATATGATTTAGGTATAATATATTAAATATAATAAAATATACTAGTTAAGATTATTTGAAAATTAGTTATTGTTTTGATCTATAATCTTCAATTGCTGCTTGTAATGCATCTGCAGCGAGATTAGAACAGTGCATTTTAATTGGTGGTAGTCCGTCTAATGCATCGGCTACTTCATTTTTGCTGATTGCATAAGCTTCTTCTACAGTTTTACCTAGTGCTATTTCTGTTATCATACTACTTGTAGCTATTGCTGCTCCACAGCCAAATGTTTTGAATTTAATATCTTTAATTATATTATCTTCTATTTTAAGATATATTGTCATCATGTCTCCACATGTGGGATTTCCAACTTCTCCAATCCCATCTGCGTCTTCTATTTCTCCTACATTTCTCGGATTTTGGAAGTGATCCATTACTTTATCAGTGTACATTATTTCACTCTATTAATTAGTAATATTGATTTAATATTTCTATTAATTATATATGTTGCTAATGTTTTATATTATTGTCTATTATTTGCTCATTATTTTCATTCTAATGAACAAGTCTTACACCTGTTTTTATCCTCAAGGTCTTTCATTTTGCTTTCTCTTTCATTCCATATTGAGGACATGCTTCTAAGTCTTGCAACAGCTTCTTTTATGGATTCTATAACGTATTCCACTTCTTCTTCAGTGTTTTCAGAACCTAAGGTTAACCTAAGTGATCCATGGCAGTGAACATCATCGAGTCCAAGAGCTTTTAATACATATGATGCTTCTAATTTTTTAGAAGAACATGCGGATCCTGTTGCAGCAGCAATATTTTTACCATCAAGGAGTAAAACTAAACCTTCACCTTCAATTCCAACAAAATGTAAGTTAGTAGTTCCTGGAACTTTTTTATCAGTATCTCCATTAACATAAGCTTCATCAACATTAGTTGTTATTCCTTCAACTAATCTGTCTCTTAATTTAGCTAAGTATTTCATGTTCTTTTCTAATTCTTTTCCTGCAAGCTCACAAGCCTTTCCAAGACCTACAGCTCCTGGAACATTCTCAGTTCCTGAACTTAGGTTTTTTTCCTGACCTCCACCATGAAGTACAGTTTCAAGTCTTGTTCCTTTTCTTACAAATAAAGCTCCAACACCTTTAGGGCCATATATTTTGTGGGCAGAGATAGATAATAGGTCTACATTCAGTTTATCTACATTAACAGGAATTTTTCCAATACTTTGAACAGCATCAGTGTGGAATTTGATATTTTTTTCTTTAGCTATTTTTCCAATTTCAGCTATTGGCTGTATTGTTCCAATTTCACTGTTTACATGCATTACAGTTATAAGAATAGTTTTATCCGTAATAGCTTCTTTTAAATCATCAATTCTCACGATTCCTTCTTGGTAAACTGGAAGATATGTAACTTCAAAACCATTTTTTTCTAAATATCTACATGTTTCAAGGACAGCTGGATGTTCAATAGATGAAGTTATTATATGATTTCCTTTATCTTTATTTTTCAAAGCTATGCCTTTAATAGCTATATTATCTGATTCAGTACCTCCAGAGGTGAAAATTATCTCATCAGCTTTAGCACCTATTAATTTAGCTACATTTTCTCTTGCATTTTCTAATCCTTTTTTAGCTTCTCTTCCAACTTTGTAAATTGTAGATGGGTTTCCATAAAATTCTGTGAAATAAGGTTCTATTGCTTCAACCACTTCTTTTCTTACAGGGGATGTAGCTGCATGATCCATATATATCATATTAACTTCCTTCTTTATTTTGGTTTATATTGTAAAAATATTAGTATTTCTTTAATAATAAATTATTCTAAATTAATAATAAAATGAATTTTAATTATTTATTTTTAGTTATTATACTTTATTTTATATAATTTATTTTATAAGTTAATATCTATTTTTATATTATTAGTTATAATCATTTTAAACATTAATAACTAACTGATTTAGTAATACTTATTTGATTAGAAGTAATATATTGTTAAATATTAAATACTTATTTATTCTTTATAAAATTAATAAGTATTTAATATTCATAAAAGCATTTCTTATACTTAAATTGGTTTATTTTTGGAAATAACTTTTGTTCAAACTTTTTTTTAAAAGTTTGTTTCATATTCATAAAATTATCATGCTTAAAATATTTAATCAAATTTTGTTCATATTTCTATAATTAATAGTGTTTAAATTAAAAATTAAAAATAAGTTTATTTAGTTAGTCATTAAATGGCTGATTTGATCTGTTGTTACTAATCCTTCAAGTTTTGAGTTATCATCAACTACAGGTAAACATGAAATATCGTATTTTTTCATTTTTCTAGCTATTGTTTCAATACTATCTGTTGATTTACAAGTTTTAACATTACGGGTCATAATAGCTTCAAGGTTATCACAACTTGTAGCTATTGACTTAGATAAATCCCATGCAGTAACTATTCCAACTAGTATATTATCTTCTGTTACAATGGGTACATGTGTAATGTATTCGTCCATCATTAAAATAGCTACATCTTCTATTTTAGCATCTTTACTTAATGTGGATATGTTTTCAGATAAAATATCTTCAACTTGAATATCTTGAAGGAACTTAGCTATTATATAATTTAATTGACCATGTTCTAAGAGAAATGCATCGTGTCCATAGCTAGATTGAAGTTCATGATATTTAACATCAACTTCATTGGCATTTAATGCTGTTAATATTTCTTTTGACTGTGATGTAGGGTATAACCAATCGGAATCAATAGCTATTATATTAATTTTTGATTTAACATTTTTTAGTCCTTGAATTAAGGAACCATTAATTGATAAATCAAAATAATCAATAGCTTTTGTTATGTAAAGGTAAGAGTTAGCATCAAAGCGTTTAACAAATGATTTTCCTTGATAATGAAGGTAGCTTTCCACTTGGAAATCAAGTTCAAAGTCATAACTGATTTTGTCTTTATTTTGTAAGTTTCTACCGAACTTTTCGTACATTGACTCATCACTTAAATAAGTAATGTGGGCAATCATTCTTGCTAAAGATAATCCATTTTCTGGGAAGTTTTTAGAGTAATAATCTCCTTTGTTCCATGCAGGATCGCTAACAATGGCTTGTCTTCCAACTTCGTTGAAAGCTATTTGTTGTGGGCTTGATCGTGCAGTTGTAGCTATGGGGATTGCTTTTTTCACCATTTCTGGATAGCTGACTGTCCATTGTAATACTTGCATTCCTCCCATAGAACCTCCAATAACTGCAAATAACTGTTTTATTCCAAAATGTTTAACAAGTTCATTTTGTGCTTTTGTCATGTCTTTAATGGTCACTACTGGAAAATCAAGCCCATATTCTTCACCAGTGTCAGGATTTATTGAGGATGGTCCAGTTGATCCCTTACATCCTCCAATAACATTAGATGATATTATAAAGTATTTTTCGGTGTCTAATGATTTACCTGGACCTATTATGATTTCCCACCACCCAGGTTTAGTATCTCCTTCATGCCAGCCAGCTGCATGAGCATCTCCAGATAATGCATGACATATTAATATTCCATTGTCCTTGTTCTTATTAAGTGTCCCATAAGTCTCATATGCTATAGTAACATTTTTGAGAGTTTTCCCAGATTCTAATTTCAGTTCACTTGTAATGTCTAAATATTCTGTTTCTACTGTACCAACTGATTCCTTTTTCATATTAATCCCACATCAAACAATTATATAGAATTTATAGTAATTTGTTAATAAGTATAATATTTTATTAAACTGTAATATTTTACTTAATTAAATATAATATTTTGCACTATAATTTTACTTATTAAGTGTAATATTTTTTCATCTAATTTACTTATTAATTCATCTAATTTAATTAATATCTATTAATATATTTATTACTATTAAATTCTATTGTTTGATATTTAATTTATTGCTTTATTTAATGCTTGGTCGATGTCTGCTATAATATCTTCTACATCTTCAATTCCAACAGATAATCTAATAAAGTCAGGGGTCACTCCAGTAGTTGCTTGTTGTTCTTCAGTTAATTGTGAGTGAGTGGTTGAAGCTGGATGTATAACTAATGATTTAGAATCTCCAATGTTTGCAAGGTGAGATAATAATTCTGCATTTTCAATGAACTTTTTACCTTCGTCTACTCCACCTTTAATACCAAATCCTACTAAAGCACCAAATCCTCCTTTCAAGTACTTTTTAGCGCCTTCATGTGCAGGATCATCTTCAAGTCCTGGATAATTTACCCAAGTTACTGCTTCATGATTTTTTAAGAATTTAGCTACTTCAAGAGCATTTTCACTGTGCTGTTTAACACGTAATGATAATGTTTCAGCTCCTTGTAGTAATAAAAATGCGTTAAATGGACTGAGACTTGGTCCAACATCTCTTAAGAAGTTTCCTCTTGCTCTGATTATGTATGCTAAGTTTCCAAAACTTTCAGTGTATACTAAACCATTGTATGCAGGGTCTGGAGTAGTGAATTCTGGGAATTTTCCATTTGCCCAGTCAAAATTACCAGCATCTACAATAACTCCTCCAATACTTGTACCATGTCCTCCAATGAATTTAGTAGCAGAATCAACAATAATATCTGCTCCATGTTCTATTGGTTTAACAAGTCCAACTGCAGATGTATTATCTACTATTAATGGTATGTCATTGTCATGAGCTATTTTAGATAATTCTTCGAAGTCTGGAACATCTAACTTAGGATTTCCTAATGATTCAGCATATAGTGCCTTTGTTTTGGAGTCAATAGCTTCTTGATATCCATCTAAATCTTGAGAATCAACAAATTTAACAGTTCTTCCAAAATTTGGAAATGTATTATTAAACAATGAGTAAGTTCCACCATATAAATTGTCTCCAGAGACAATGTTATCTCCAACACTAGATAAATTTAAAATAGATGTTGTAATAGATGCTGCTCCTGATGAAAAGGATAATCCTGCAACTCCTCCTTCAATAGCTGCAATCCTCTTTTCAAATACATCATTTGTAGGATTTGTTAACCTCGTATAGATGTTTCCAAATTCTTTAAGTGCAAACAGATTTGCTGCAGTTTCGGTATCATCAAATACATAGGATGTTGTTTGATATATTGGCACTGCTCTAGATCCTGTGGCAGGATCTGCTTCTTCTTGACCAGCATGTAACTCTAAAGTTCTATTTCCATATTTTTTTTTCTTCACTCATGTATAATTTCTCCTTTATAATATTGATTTTAATTTATTACTTTTATTTTATTACTTTTATTTTATTACTTTTATTTTTGTATAATTATGTATTGCATATTTGAATTTTATTTATAATTAATTTCTTTAGAATTAATATTGATTAGAATGATTAATTAACTTATAATTTTAGATAATTTTCATTTTAGAATTATTAGTAATTATTTTTTTAAATTAATATGGTAGTAATTAAACTTACTAGTGTAATTAATTATTAATAATCTTATAATTATAAATTTAATAGTAATTTATCTCGTAAACAATTTTAATCTATTTGATTTATTATTTTAAATCTTAACTATAATATTTTACTTAATTAAGTCTTTAATTATAATAGACTTTATAACTATTATTTTTTATAACTATTATTAAATCTTTAATTATTAAATCTTATAATTACAATTAGATTTTTTAAACATAAATCCAAATATAACTATTGTTATATTTTAATATTATATAAAGTTTATCTTAAAAATTTATTTTCTTAAAAAATAATTAAATTTTGTATTGGATATTAACATTGCTTTTATTTATTGTATTGCTCATGATCAAAAGTTTAAAATGTATTAAAAGATTTTATTCAACTAAATAATAAATTTTTCCAGAGAATGATGATTTTTAATCGTGATTTCATATATTCAATTGTTGAATTTATTGTTTTAATTATTAATATTTATATTTTATCTTTCATATTATAGTTTAATTATTATTTAATTAAATTAAACCAGTGAATTTTAAAAATTAGTCTAATTTAACAATGTATTGCTATAAATGGAACTCTTTCATAGATCAAATGTAAATTCTTTCATTCTTCTTTAACTTGTGGATTATATATAATAATTGTAATAACATTTATATACTGAGTCAATAAATAAAGAAATATAACAATTGTTAAGTTTTTTATCTTGCAGTTGTTGTGTTGTGATTATGCTCACTTATTAAATTAACAAATTATATGTACTAATAGTTATAAATTTTAATAATGATACTATAAATCTAATGTTGTATTATCATTAATAATACAATTCTGGATAATTTAATTAATACTATTATTATAGATTGTAAATTAATAATGGTTGTTTAATGAATATTAATAGGTTATTATAAACATTATTTTATTATTAAGACATATAAATTATAAAATTAATAATTGAGTGCATTAAGATGTTAGAGATATATAATACTTTAAAAAGAGATAAGGAATTATTTAATAGTGAAAATGATAGTAAGATCAATCTCTTTGTTTGTGGACCAACCGTTTATGATGATGCACATATAGGGCATGGACGTACTTATATTTCTTTTGATTTAATTAAAAGATATTTAGAATATACAGGATATTCAGTATTTTACATGGAAAACATCACAGATATTGATGATAAAATTATAAATCGAGCTAAAGAGAGAAACATCCCTTTTAATGATTTATCTGGAGTTTATGAAAAAAGATTCAGGGAAGACATGGAAAAATTAAATGCTAATTCCGTTAATCTTTATCCAAGGGCTACTGAACATTTAAAAGAGATATTTAATCAGATTGATGAATTGATGGATAAAGGGTTCGCTTATGAAATTGATGATGGGATCTATTTTGATGTTTTAAAATTTCCTGATTTTGGAAAATTATCTAATCAAAATCTTGAAATGTTGGATTCTCATCGAATAGATGTGAATGATAATAAAAGAGATCCTAAAGATTTCGCATTATGGAAAAAAACTGAAGAAGAGCCTTATTTTAAATCTAAATGGGGAAATGGTAGACCAGGTTGGCATATTGAGGATACTGCAATAACTGAATATTATTTTGGATCTCAGTATGATATTCACGGTGGAGGTTTAGATTTAATTTTTCCTCATCATGAAGCCGAAATCGCTCAAATGGAAGCAATATCTGGAAAAATGCCAATGGTTAAATATTGGATGCACACTGGTTTTTTAAATGTTGATGGTGTCAAAATGTCCAAATCTCTTGGTAACTTTATAACTATAAGAGAATTATTGGAAAACTGGGATCCAATGGCATTTAGATTATTTGTTCTATCTACTCACTATAGAAGTCCAATTGATTTTTCTGAAAAATCTTTACATCAAGCTTCAAAAAATTTACAACGATTAAAAACTACTGTTAATTCCTTAATCGAATTTAGGGAATATTTAATAGCTAAATATGCGTATGATTCTTTAGATAATGATTGTAATAATGGTAGTAGTGATGATAATAATTTGAATGTTGAAATATTAAATAAATTAGTTGAGATGGAAAATTCATTCTTTGAAAGTATGGATGATGATTTTAATACTCCAAAAGCATTATCTATTATTTTAAATTTCACTAAAATGATTAATGGCTTTATAAATCAAGAAAAAAAAATCTTAGATAATACTAATGATATAGTTATTGAAAACCTTAAGATTCCTTATGAATTTGTTATTAAATCATTGGAATTTTTTGATGCATTTGAAAGGATTTTTAAATTAAATCTTTTTGAAAAAGAAGAAATACCTGATATAAGTTCAGATGTTTTGGATTTACTTTTGGATGTTAGGGAAAAATTAAGAAATGAAAAAAATTATGAACTTTCTGATTACATACGAGATAAACTTAATGAATTAAACATTAATATTGAAGATAACTAATATTTCAAAATAATTATTTTAATTTAAACTTATTAAAAAATTTAAACTTATTTATAATTTATTAAATATAATATATATTTAGTAATTATAGATTATCTAATAACAAATATAATATAATTATAGGTGATAAAATGAGTAATGGAATTGCTAACGATATAACTGAATTGGTAGGTAGAACTCCTCTAGTTAAACTTAATAAAATTGAAAATGATTTAAATGCTGAAGTAATTGCTAAACTTGAGTCTTTCAATCCTCTTAGCAGCGTTAAAGATAGAATATCTGTTGGAATGATTAATAATGCTGAAAAAGAAGGACTTATCAATAAAAACACTGTTTTAATTGAACCAACTAGTGGAAACACTGGAATTGGACTTGCTTTTGTTGCAGCTTCACGTGGATATAGATTAATCCTTACTATGCCAGAAACTATGTCAGCCGAGAGGAAAAAACTTTTAGCTATTTTTGGTGCTGAAATTATCTTAACTTCTGGTGCAAAAGGTATGGGTGGAGCAATAGCTAAAGCTAATGAATTGCTTGAAGAAACTGAGAATTCATTTTCAGTTAGTCAGTTTTCTAACCCTGTTAATGTCCAAACACATTATGAGACAACAGCTCAAGAAATTTTCAATGATACTGATGGAAAAGTTGATATTATTGTTGCAGGAGTTGGAACTGGAGGTACAATTACAGGTATTGCAAAAGCTCTTAAAGAAAAAAATCCTGATTTAAAGGCTATTGCTGTTGAACCAGCAGCGTCTCCTGTTTTATCTGGAGAAAGCCCAGGACCTCACAAGATTCAAGGAATCGGTGCAGGATTTGTTCCAGATATATACGATAATGATGTTGTAGATGAAATTATTAAAGTTGTTGATGAGGATGCAGCTAAAACCATGATAAAATTAGCTAAATCTGAAGGAATTTTAGCAGGTATATCTTCAGGGGCAGCAACATTTGCAGCTTTAGAATTAGCTAAATTAGAAGAAAACAAAGGTAAAAGAATAGTAGCTATTTTACCTGATACTGGTGAAAGATATTTATCCATGGATTGGGTCTTTGAAGAGATATACAAAGCTTATCCAAATGTATTTTAATTATTTTATTAATTAATAACTATTTTTATTAATTAATTTTCATTATTTAGTTATTAATTTTATTAAATAACTTATTATATCTATTTTTGATTATTTTAACTTATTTTAATATAGGAATCAAACTTTAAAGACGAGAAATTAAAGATTTCTCTAAATTTCCAGCACGAAATAAAAGTTATCCTAAAAAAGATTTTAGACATATAAATAATTTTATTAATATTATGCTTGTTTTTAATTTCTAAATCATAATCTATTTATATCATTTAATTAAATATAAATATAGTTATATAACTATAGTTATATTGTTTCAATTAAATAGAACAATATTTATATAATTATGTTTATATTATTATATATAATTTAAATATTATTACTATTTATCCAAAATAACTAATTTAAATGGAGGTGTAATACTGAAACAACCTTGTGAAATAGTTGTATGGTATGTAATACCTACAGTTAGGTCATTACTTGCAAAAGAACTTTTTGCTTTAGGAATGAAGCAAAGACAAATATCTGAGTTGCTAGACATAACTCAACCTGCGGTTTCACAATATTTAAGTGATAAACGTGGTGGACGTGAAGTAGAACTTAGTGATGAAATTCATAAAAAGATTAAAGAATTAGCTTTTCAACTTAAAGAAGGAATTGCTACTGATAAAGATATAATATCCAATGTGTGTGAAATATGTAAAAAAACAAGGGCAGAGGATATTTTATGTATGTTGCATAGGGAAAAAGGTGGATCTTCTGATGGGTGTCATAATTGTGATAATATGCAAAATGATTCTTACTGTCCACATGCATTTAATTATTCTATATAAATAGCTATCTTTTTCTATCTTTTTACTTATTTTTCATTTTTTTACATTATTCTATTTTTAATTTATATTCATAACTTTGTTCACTAAATTCGTATTAAAACCATTTATGATTATAATACTTATTCTTTAAGAATAGATTGATCAAACTTTTTTTAAAAATTTGCTGGAACATTTTCTTTTTTGATTATTTAACATAGTGTATTTATATAAATAAAAACAAATATATTATTAATTAATGGATATTAATTGAAACATTATTAATATATTTATAAAGCTTAATCACAAATTTAAATATTATAATATTGGTGCTGATTTCGCAAAATAGAAATTTTGTAAAATCTCATAATATGCATTAGATGATTTTTCACATCTTAAAATGATTTTGAAAATTTTTTATTTTGTGAGATCCGTGTACTAACTAATAATTTACTGAGTATCATGTTTGAAAGAATTAAAGAAGATATTACGATGGTTCGATTAAGGGATCCTGCATCTAGAAGTACTGCAGAGATAATTTTCTGTTATTCTGGATTGCATGCAATATGGCTTCACTTAATTTCTTATAAATTATGGAATCATAATTATTTCTTTTTATCAAGGTTACTAGCAACAATAAATAGGTTTTTCACAGGTGTTGAGATTCATCCTGCAGTTAAGGTGGGTAAAAGAGTTTTTATTGACCATGGTATGGGTGTTGTTGTTGGGGAAACAGCTATTATTGGTAATGATGTTTTAATATATCAAGGGGTCGTTCTAGGGGGAACAAGTTTAATTAAAGAGAAAAGACATCCTACAGTTGAAGATGGTGTTGTTATCGGAGCTGGAGCATCAGTAATTGGTAATGTCGTCCTTGGAAAAGGTTCAAAAGTAGGTGCAGGTGCAGTAGTACTTGAAGATGTTCCTTCTGGAGACACAGTGGTTGGTGTACCAGGACGTAATGTACATCGTAGTAAATATGATAGTAGAAAATGCATACTTGATCAAGAACACCAAGATCTTCCAGATCCAGTTAGTGAAGCTATAAAATCGATTCGTGAAAAGCAAGAAAAATTAGAAAAAGAAATAGCTATTTTAAAAAAGAATAATAATAAATTAAACAGTAATAAAGATAACATAACAATTGAAGATTACATTAAGTAACAGATAAAATATAATTTAGAATATAACTTATCATTATATTTTATTATTTAATTAAAAGATTAGTATGAGTAATATAACTTTTTTTAAAGATAATTTTTTAGGAATAAATCCAATTGAATTTAAAAATCTTAAATTATCATTCATTGGTGAAATATATAATCATAAAGAACTTAATGATATTTTGAATGAAAATTCTCCTTATGATTATTATTTAAAGGGTGAACTTCTACTTAAATTAATTGATTATTTCCAAGAAAGATTCAATAATTTTTTAATAGCTATTGAAAATGTTATAAGTCTTCTTAATGGTGATTTTGCATTTTCTGTAACTGATGGTGAAAATTTAGCTATTTCTAGAGATTATCTTGGTTCAATCATCTTGTTTTATGGTTTAGTTAATGATGAAAATGGGGTTAAAGAATATATATTTTCTCAAAATAGAAAAGACATTTGGAAGCTTGGAATTGAGGAGGAAACTCTTAAACCTGGAACAATTTTTTATAATGGAAAAATTATGCCTATTGAAAATCCTATTTGGAATTTCACAGATGAAAATGTTTTAAATAATATTGATAATACTAATAATTATATTGATAATATTAATAATACTAATAATAATTTTTATAAAGAAAATCTTAAAAAATTATTATTTGATGGAGTTTTAAGAAGAATTGAAGGTGTTAAACATGTTGGTTTAATATTTTCTGGTGGTGTTGATAGTACTATAATAGCTAAAATATTAAAAAACTTATCTAATATCCATGATTTTAAACTTACATTATACACAATAGGCACAAAAAATTCTCAAGACTTAGAATTTTCTAAAAAAGTAGCTAACGATTTAAATTTAGATTTAAAATATCAAATAATTGATGAAATAGCTATTAAAAATGATTTGGAAGATGTTTTAATTACTATGGAAAAAGCTAATATTGTTAAAATTGGTGTAGGCTTAGCTATTCATTTTGCTACAAAGTTAGCTCAAAATGATGGCGTCCATGTTGTTTTAACAGGTCAAGGTGCTGATGAATTGTTTGGAGGATACCATAGGAACTTAGAGATTTTTAAGGAAGGTTATGATAATTTATCCAAAGCAATACGTTTTGATATTGAAAACATGCATCATGTGAATCTTGAAAGGGATGTAGCTATTGCAACTAATAATAATGTTCAATTAAGATCACCATTTTTAGATAAGAATTTCATTGAATTTGCATTAAATGTTCCTGGAGAATATAAGGTTAAATCATCAGATGATAACTTAAGAAAGCATATTTTAAGAGAAATAGCTATTGATTTAGATATTCCTGAATATGTTGTATATCGTCCTAAAAAAGCTGCTCAATATGGTTCAGGTATTCATAAATTATTATCAAAGAAAATTATTCCTATATTTAACTGGAAAAGGTTTTTAGATGATTTTAAGAAAAATCAGTTAAATTGACTTGTATTGTTTTATATTAATTTAAATTGTTGCATATTTGTTTACAAAAAATAATAAATAGTATGAAATATAAAGTTAATTTATACTTTAAATTTTTTCATATTTAAATTTCAAATTAATAAAGTTTTATAAATTTAATTATTTTTAATAAAATATTATTTGGAGATATGTAATGAAAATTGAGAAAGATGCTGAAAAAATCCTTAAAGAATTTTCAAAAACATTAGAAAGTATTCCAAGTCTTGAAGAAACACATTATATAGTTGATAATGTAAATTTATCTCGAGAAGATAAAGCTATGGATAAGAATCCTGAAAAAATCATGAGAAATGCTAAATCTGATAAGGACGGAAATATTATAGTTAAAAAAGCTAAATGGATTAATTAAATTTATATTAATTAAATTTATTAAGCTACATTGAATTAGCTTATAGATTAATCATGTTTAGTATTTTTTAGGAGAATCATATGAAAATGAATTTAGTTTTAGAACTTCAAGACATTCCAGGGCAATTGGTTTCAGTATTATCTCCTATAAGTAGTTTAGGAACAAATTTAGTAACTGTTATACATAAAAGGGAAGATAAGAATGAAAGAGGTTTGATTCCAGTTCAAATAACTTTAGAAGGTGAACAAAACAACCTTAATGCAGTTATTAGTAAATTAAATGAAATGCAAATTACTATACTTGAGGTTGATGGAGTAATTCTTAGGGAAAAATTAACTACTATACTAATAGGTCATGTTATAGACACTAATGTTAAAGATACTATGGATAAAATTAATGGTTTGACAGGAGTTTCTATTGTTGATTTTGAGGTTAAATTAGCTGGAGAATTAGAATCATCTGCTAAATTAGTTGTTGAATCTGACTTTGGGATGAAAAAGAAAGTTTTAAATAAAATTCAAGAAATTGCTCTTGAGAAGAACTTTTTAGTTGTAAGTGAAGTGTGAACATTAAATTAAAATAATAGGTTGATAAAATGGATATTTGTTTAATGGGCTTTGGTGCTGTAGGTAAAGGTGTAGCTGAAGCAATACTTCTTAAGAATGATTTTATAAAAGAAAATTATGGTTTTGAATTGAATATTGTTGCAGTTGCAGACTCATCAGGTTCAGCTATTTCAAAAGAAGGTTTAGATCTAAAATCACTTCTTGAAATTAAATCAAAAACTGGAAAAGTATCTAATTATCCTGTGTATGGGACTGATATTAAAGATATGGATGTTTTAGATAATGTTGAATATGATTGTTTAGTTGAAGCAACTCCTACAAATATTGAAACTGGAGAACCAGCTAAATCTCTAACTATTAAAGCTTTTAATGATAAAAAAAATGTAGTAACCTCTAATAAAGGACATCTTGCTTTATTTTTTAAAGAATTAATGGATGAGTCACAAAAAAATAATGTTCAGTTTAAATTTGAAGCTTCTGTTGGTGGAGCAATGCCTATTATTAATTTTGCAGAAGAAACATTATCTAGTACGGATATTGAATCAATTATTGGAATATTAAATGGAACAACTAATTATATTCTTTCAAGAATGACTTCTGAAGGTTCATCTTATGAAAATACATTAGAGGAATCTCAACAATTGGGAATAGCTGAAACTGATCCTACACAAGATGTTGAAGGTATTGATGCTGCTTGTAAAACTGTTATATTGGCTAATATTATTCTTGGAATTCCATGTACTTATAAAGATGTTTATGTAGAGGGTATTTCGAAAATTACTTCTGAATCTATTGAACTTGCATTAAAAGAAGGTTATTTAATTAAATTAATAGCCGAAGTTTCTAAAAATGCATTGGAAGTTTCACCAAGACTTGTTAAGAAGAATAGTCCTTATGCTGTTGATGGAACTTTAAATATGGCAACTTTAAAAACAGACCTTGCTGATGAAGTAACAGTTATTGGTAAAGGTGCAGGATCTCTTGAAACAGCTTCTGCAATGTTAACGGACATTATTAACATTTATAAATAATTTTTCATGTTTTTTTCATGAAATAACTTTTGATCAAACTTTTTTTAAAAATTTGTTTCGTATTTATAAATAGTGAATTTATTTATAAATAAATTTTAAGAAATCTTATATTTGGGAATTTAATAATGAAATATGTTGTTTTAATTGGGGATGGGATGTCTGATTATCCTTTAAAGGAATTAAATAATAAAACTCCACTACAGGTTTCAGACATACCTAATATTGATGAATTAACTTTGAAAGGTTGTGTTGGTCAAGTTCAAAATGTCCCAGAAAATTTTGAGCCTGGTTCAGATGTAGCTAATATGAGTATCTTTGGTTATGATCCAAAGAAATATTATTCAGGAAGAGGACCAATAGAATCTGGAAGTATTGGTATTGAAACTTTACCTGGGGATATAATATTTAGATGTAATTTAATAAATGAAGTTGGGGATGTTTTAGTAGATTTTAATGGGGGGCATATCACAACTGAAGAAGCTAAAGTACTAATTGATGATTTGAATAAACATTTCTTTGAAGAAGGAACTTTTTACTGTGGAGTTAGCTACAGGCATCTTTTTGTTATAAATAATCCTGAATTAGATAATTTAAAAACCATGCCTCCTCATGATATTGTTGGAAAAAAGATTGAGAATTATGTTGATTGGGTTGATGATGGAAGAGTTATCCGAAATATTATGTTGGAATCAAAAGAAATTCTTGAAGATCATCCAATTAATAGAAAAAGAGCATCTGAAGGTAAAAAAATAGCTAACATGGTTTGGTTATGGGGACAAGGTTTAAAACCAAAAATGCCATTGTTTAAGGATGTTTATGGATTAAAAGGTGCGACCATAACTGGTGTGGATTTACTTAAGGGTCTTGGAGTTTTCACAGGTCTTACTAACATTGATGTTCCTGGAGCTACTGGATATTTTGATACTAATTATTCTGAAAAAGGAAAATATGGTGCAAAAGCACTAGATGAGAATGATATTGTTTTTATTCATGTTGAAGCTCCAGATGAAGCGGGACATGAAGGAAATATTGAGGAAAAAATCAAGGCTATTGAAAGAATAGATAAATATGTCTTAGGTAAAGTTTTAGATAAAATACCTCAATATAATGATTATAAAATAGCTATTTTGCCAGATCATCCAACACCAATTGATGTTAGAACACATACAAGAGATCCTGTTCCTTTAGCTATTTATTCAACTAATGGAATTCCTGATCTTGTTAAGGAGTACAACGAATTTACAGCTAAAAATGGCTCTTTAGGTTTGGATTATGGGTATAATCTAATTAATCGTTTATTAAGTAAATGATTTTAAATAATTTCACATGATTTTTAATTTTAATTTATAAATAATTAAACGTTAAACTAAAATCATGTATATATGGGATATTAATTATATCTTAAAATTAATTCATGTAAATTTCCCTTGATTATGCTTATAGATTATATATAAAGTAAGACAAAGCAATAAATGTATTTAACTAAAATACTATTTAGTTTATATTTCTATTATTTTATTAATTTTAGTAAGATATTAAATAATTTAAAATTTATCAAATAATAATAGTATATATTAAATGTTATTATTATATTAAATATTATTCTTTATTATTATACTATTTAGATCATGAGATTATTCATTAATTAAAAATTTAAATATTATTCTTTATTATTATACTATTTAGATCATGAGATTATTCATTAATTAAAAATTATTATCACAACTTTATAAAAAGTGTATATGGAGTTGATTTATCTGACAAAATATATTATTATAACTGGCGGTGTTGTAAGCTCAATTGGTAAAGGAATTACTTCAGCTTCAATAGGTAGGATTTTACGGTCACATGGATTAAAAGTAGGGGCTGTTAAGATAGATCCTTACTTAAATTGGGATTCTGGAACGTTAAATCCTTATCAACATGGAGAAGTTTTTGTTACATATGATGGAATGGAAACAGACCTTGATTTAGGACATTATGAACGATTTTTAGATGTGGAGCTTCCAGGAACAGCTAACATCACAACGGGTAAAGTATATCAATCTGTTATTAATAAAGAACGAAATGGGGATTTTTTAGGTGCATGTGTACAGATTATTCCTCATATAACTGATGAAATTAAACGAATGATTCGTAAAACATCTGAAAATGAAGATTATGATGTTGTTTTAGTTGAACTTGGGGGAACAGTAGGGGATATTGAAAGTCAACCATTTTTAGAAGCATTAAGACAATTACGAAATGAAGAAGGGTATGATAATTTAATGTTTGTTCATGTGACATTTGTTCCTTATTTAAATGCTGCTGGTGAGTTTAAAACAAAACCTACTCAACATAGTACTAAAGAACTTAGAAGTACGGGTATTAGTCCTGATATGATTGTTTGTAGAAGTCAAGAACCAATTGATGATGATTTAAAACGTAAAATAGCTCATTTTTGTGATGTGGCCTATGATGCTGTAATCAACACTCCTGATGCTTCTTCAATTTATGAAGTTCCGCTTGTTATGGAAAAGGAAAATGTGAAACAGTACATTGCAGATAGATTAAAGTTAGATATTGATGTTGATTCATTTAAATTAACTGAATGGAGTGAAATGGTTAAATCTCTTAAAACTGAAGATCCTATAATTACTATTGGGGTAGTTGGAAAATATATTTCACTTGAAGATGCATATATGAGCATTAGGGAAGCTTTAAAACATGCTGCAGCGGAAATTGGAGTTAAATTAAATATAGAATTTATTAACTCTGATGTTGAGGTTTTAGATACAAATATTCTTTCTAATTTAGATGGAATCCTTATTCCTGGAGGATTTGGTGAAAGAGGAATTGAAGGAAAGCTTGAAGCAGTTGAATATGCGATTGTTAATAAAGTTCCAATATTTGGGATTTGTTTAGGAATGCATTCAATGGTTATACAATTTGCAAGACGAATTGGAATGAAAGATGCAAATAGTAGTGAATTTGTTAGAGGTTTAAAATATCCAGTAATTGATATGATGGAAGAACAAAAGAAAATCAAACAAATGGGTGGAAGTATGCGTCTTGGTTCCTATGAATGTAAACTTAAAAAGAACACAAAAGCTTATGATGCATATAATGAAGATCTAATTCAAGAAAGACACAGGCATAGATATGAATTTAACAATAAATTCAAAGAGGAACTTGTTAATAATGGTCTTATTCTTTCAGGATCTACAGTAGATGATTTTTTAATTGAAATGGTAGAATTAGATAATCATCCATGGTTTTTAGGATGTCAGTTCCATCCAGAATTTAAATCAAGACCTAACAGAGCACATCCATTATTTGTTTCATTTGTAAAATCAGTTTATGATACTAAATCTAATTAATTTATTCATAATTAGATATTTAGTAAATAATATTTTATTATTTTTAATACTATTTTTAATATTTTCTATTTTATTTTCTACTTTATTTTATTTTTTATTTTATTTTTTCATTCTATCTTAATTTTGCTTTAATATTAAATGTTTTCAGTTTGATGTTATTTTAATCTTTAAAATTAAGAATAACTTTAATAATACTTTGTTTAACATCTTATTAGAATTTAAATATTAATTTTATATTCTATTATTTTAATTTATATTTTAAAATTTGATAGGAAGTGTTAAAATAAGCATTTTATTAATTTCAATAATTTTCTTAATTATAGGTTCATTTATAGCTTCAGTATTTGATATTAAATATGGAATCATCCCTAATAAATTAAATTTTTTTTTAATAGCTATTGGTTTAATTTTTAATTCTTTAATAGCTATTACAACTGCTGACTTTTATTATTTTATTTATTCGATTGTAGTTGCTATAATTGTTTGTATACTCTCTTACATACTGTGGAAGTTTAGATTTTGGGGTGGAGGGGATGTTAAGCTGCTAACAGCTATGGCATTAATAGTACCTTCAAATCCACTAATACTAGGTATGGATCTATTTAATTTCCATTTTCCATTAATAGCTATTTATCCATTTCCATTAACAATATTTTTCAATAGTATAATCATTTCATTACCTTTTTTAATAGCTTATTTAATTGTAATTCATTTTAAAAATAATTGTTCAAATAATAATACTAATAAATTTACTATTACTAATTTTAATATTAGTACTGTATGTATTAATAAATTTAACATTAATAATATTAAGAATATTAGTAACATTAAAAATATTTTTAAGTTTAAGGTTAATTTACAATTTATCATCGGAATAGCTATTTATTTAATATATAGTTTATATATTGGATTAAACAATAATGGAAATATATCATACTCTTTATTAAAAATTATTTTTGGTTTAATTTTCATAACCATTGGTTCTAATATTCTTAAATCATTTTTAAAGAAATTTTTGCAATTTATTAAGGAGAAATCAACTTTAAAAACTAAAATTGATAATTTAACTGAGGGTATGTTAATTGAAATAAGAGATTTAAAAGATGAAAAAATAGTTAATATAATTAAAAATAGAAGTAATAATTTAATAGTTAATGAAAATTATTTTCAAAATAATGAGCTAGGGATTGATAATTTTAATATTATTTATTATAACATTCAAACAAAACTAGTGGGTATAGATGGAAAGGATCTTTTACTACTAAAATCACTATCTAAAGAACAGTTAATTGAAAATCATGTTTATATTAAAATTGCAGTTCCATTTGCACCATCTTTATTTTTAGGACTTCTTAGTGGATTGTTTATTGGGGATATTTCTTTGTTAATAGCTAATATTCTTAAAAATTGCTTATTTTTTTAATGGTGAGAATATGTTTAAAAAAGATAACCATGGTCAACTTTCATTAGAATACTTACTTATAATTATCATTATATTATTAATATTCACATTTATTGTACTTCCAATAGGAGCTTTAGCAGTTGATTTTGCTATTGATACTTCTAGCATCATTGAATCAAAAAATGAAGTGTCTAAAATTGCAACTGCTATCGATAATGTTTATTTGAATGGTAAAGGATCTAAAAGAACTTTGATTTTAGATCTTCCTGAAAATATTGTAGTTGATTTTTCAAAATCTATTAATCTTGTTGAATCCAAATTAAGTTTTAGTTTAAATTTAAGTAATGGTCAAAGAAAACAAATTGAAATCCCACTTAAATATTCAAAGCTTCAAGGTTCAATTGAACTGAGTAAAGGATATAATAAGATTATTGTACATTGGGTTGAAGAGGATGACATAATTCAAATTTATAAAGTTTCATAATTCATTAAATTGTATTAAATTATGGTATATATTGTTAATTACTATTTATTTTTTGATATCTAAATACAATTTAATTAATAATTCATTAAAAAACTTTTTATATTCCTTTTTACATAAGTTATATTTATTTGTGGGTAATTAATATTAAATACATATAATCATTATTATTGTATTTAAAAATTATTGATTATGGCATTAAATAGTTTGGGTAAATATATTTAGATAACTAATTAGAAGGGAAGGTTATAGATGGATTTATTGACATCTTGTATTTTTATTATTTTATTCATTGTCACAATGATCTTTGTTTTTTCAATGGGTTTATTAACGCCCATGATTGGGAAAAAAAGTATAGTTTCCGTAGTTGTTATTGGTTTTATAATTGGTATAGTTGGAGGAATATACTTTGTTTCTCCAATTTATGATGATTTACCTCAAATTGCAGGGTCAATTCAACAAATTATTGATGGAGACAATGAAGTTGTGACAATTGAACTTTCTGATGAAAACAATTTAAACAAAACACTACAAGAACTAAAAAATCTTGAAGGATTCAAATCTATTAAGCATGTTGACTTTATTTTAGCAACAACGCCATTTTTTGATGAGAGAAAAAAAATAATTGAAAACAGTTTTAACAGTAGTAATAATTATAAGTCTTGGAATGTCTCAACTGCTGGAAAAATTAGTGTTGAACCTAAAGATGCAGTAATATCTAGAAATATGATATCAAATATTACAGAATGGCTAATGTTTACTGGAGGAGTAGAAACAAACTATTCAGTTATTCATATTGATGCTGTTATTAAAGCAGATAATCTTAATGATACCTTAACTTATTTAAATTCTGAAGATATTCTTGTAAACTCTGTAGATGGTCCAGTTCAAAAAACAATTAATAAAACAAAAAAAGAAATGCCTGATAGGAATGTTATTATAGTAGCACTTGGAATCTTAGGAATACTAATTGGGTTGCTTGGATCATTTATAGATGGATTCTTAGAATCACTGTCTAAATTGAGAAAATATTTATTGAAATTAATAAGAAATGATTAAAATGAATGTAGCAATCCTTTTTTCTGGTGGTAAAGATAGTACTATGGCATTATATCGTGCAATAGCTAAGGGTCATGATGTTAAATATCTGTTTACTATGGTTTCTGAGAATAAGGAATCATACATGTTTCATGTTCCAAATATTCACATAAATGATTTAATAGCTGAAGCCTTAGAGATTCCTCTTTTAAAAAGTAAAACTGATGGGAAAAAAGAGAAAGAATTAGATGACTTAGAAAATGCATTAATTCAACTTAAAGATAAAGGAATTGAAGCAATATACAGTGGAGCATTATTTTCAACTTATCAAAAATCAAGAATCGATGCACTGTGTGAAAAGCATAATCTAAAATCAATAGCTCCATTATGGCATGTAAATACAAAAGAATACATGAGAGAAATAGTTGATTTAGGTTTTGAGGTTATTATTTCTGGAGTTTTTGCTGAAGGATTAGATGAGTCCTGGCTTGGAAGAACCATTACAAAAGAATCTATTAATGAGTTAATAGCTATTGAGAAAAAACACCATATAAACATAGCATTTGAAGGTGGAGAAGCTGAAACACTTGTTATTGATGGACCAATATTTAAAAAAAGAATAAAAATAGTTGAAAGTGAAAAACAGTGGGATGTTGATAATGGGATTTATGAGATAAAAAAAGCAATTTTAGAAGAAAAATCTTTTTAGACGTTGATTTCGAAAAAATAAAAAATTTTTTCAAAATCCATTTTAATCTATAAAAAATCGATTTAACTTAATATGATAAGATTTTGCAAAATTTTCTATTTTGCGAAATCGATTTCTTAAATTATTATTTTCCATCAATTATTGATAACTTAAGGTTAATCCAAGACTCTTTCTATTCTACGGTCAGGAATTATCCAAAATATAGCAACTATAAGATACAATATTTGAGAGATTAAAGGGTGGATCAATGCAAAAGAAATTGCGATAAGATAAACTACTATTGACAATTTTCCTTTGGTGTCGTTTCCTACTGCTTGTTTAAGTTTTGAATTTTTTCCTTCTGTTTTGATAATCTGTTTTTCTAATATGAAATAGGATGATGATGCCATTAAAAGTACTATGCCATATAACATGGTAGGTAATGGGGCGAAATGATTTTCAGTCATCCATGCTGTAGTAAATGGTAATAAAGATAGCCAGAAAAGTAAAATGAGATTGACCCATAGAAGAGTTCCTGAAACCTTATGTAGTGTTTGAAAAAGGTGGTGGTGATTATTCCAATATATTCCTACATAAATGAAACTAAGAATGTATCCTAAGAATATTGGTATAATTGGATACAATGATGAAATATCAGGGCTTTTTGGAACACCTAATTCTAGCACCATAATTGTGATAATAATTGCTAATACTCCATCGCTAAATGATTCTAATCTGTTTCTTTCCATTTTTAAACTCCTAATTTTAAGGTTAAAATTAGTTTATGTATAAAATTTCTAATACATTTTCTAAAATAAATCATTAATAAACTATATTAGTATTCTATTTTTACATATATGTAAAGTTTATTCATGTTATTTATTATATATGTTTATATTATTATAGTTTTTTAATATTTTGTTTTTAGATTAAAAAATAGTATTATAAAATTATACACTAAATTGAGGAAATAAATAATTTTCACAATTCTCATCTTAATGTGTTTAATCCAATTGAAATAGTGAATTATTTAGAAAATAGGTAAGAAGTTTAAAAATAAATATAAAAATAAATGGTTATGAAAAATTGAACTGATGAATATGGTTGAGTGTACTAAAAATTTGACTCCTGAAAAATGAATTATTATTAAAATCATGCCCCATAATAAATTCAAATCATGACCATTTGTCAAATATCTTGCTTTAGCCCTTCCTTAGCTTATTATTATGTAACTTAGTTTACGGTTGGTTTTTTAAGCTTGTTATTTTCTTAAAAACATGTTTATTGGTCAAAATGTGCTAATAAGTAGTATGCATTTTATAATAAAATGTAATACTAATTTTCTCGAGAGGCAAAATTTTGACTGAAACCTCACTAACAATAACTATCCATCAGTTCGATTTTTCAAATCCATAAAAATAAATACACTTGTGTTAATAAATTTTTTGTTATGTTCTTGGCTGTGCAATAATTATTTTTTGATTCTTTTTAGTTATGCTTAGTTTTAAATATTATGGGGTGTAATATATTATTAGTGTTTTTTAGTTTTTGTTGAGTTGGTGTTTATGGTTTTGCATGAAGATAGTATTGGTCAGGTGTTTTTACTTCCTTTGAATTTGAGGGACTTTATTCCAGATAATCATATTTGTTTTTTTATTGAGGAATTGGTTAGTCGGTATGATTTTGGTGATTTGCATTCTAAATATGCTGATACTCCAGGTAAGAAAGCTTATTCTAGGAGAATGCTTGCTAGAAATATTCTTATGGGTCAGATTGATGGTATAAGGTCTGGTCGTAAACTTGAAAAGGCGATACATGAAAATGTTGTGTACATGTATCTTTCAGGGATGAAAAAACCTAAATACAGAACTCTCATTAATTTTAGAAATGAAAACGAAGAATTAATGGAAGAAATGTTAGCTATCACAGTTCGTGAAGCTGAAAGAGTAGGAATAGCTACTTTAAACGATTTTGGTTTTGATGGATCAAAAATTAAAGCCAATGCATCATCACAAAGTACGATTGCTCTAGACTATGTAGAAGCAGCTAATAAAATGTTAGAGGAATCAGAGAAATTAGATGAGCTTGAAGACGAAAAATATGGTGATAGAAGAGGAGATGAAGCCATTAAAAAACTCACCCTTAAAGCTAAAACTAAAAAGTTTGTGGATCAAAACAAAGAAGAAAATAAATCTGAAACTACAAACAATGAAAAAGACAAAGAAGATGTTAAAATTCAACCATCA
>NZ_LWMT01000007.1 GCF_001639265.1 Methanobrevibacter filiformis | reverse complement strand
AAACATAACCCACTTAAAACCCAATAAACTAAATAATAATCCTTATTTTAACTTAATATTACTTCATCATCACAATATAAACCAATAAATATCAATTAACTAATCAATGAATTATGGAAGATCTCCTTTAAAAACAAGCTTATGTCTATTTACTTCTTCTTCATATAATTCATCACTTATTATGAATGTTTTTATAACATTATTTGGATGATCAATTTGGAAGTCAAGTAACATTTGATTTATTGTGAACTTGAAATCCCATATTAATTTTCTATTTATTTCTATTGAAGATGATTGTAGGAAATTTGTATGTTCTGGTGAAATATTAGTAGCACATCCAATTATAATTAAGTCATCTTTATCTTTTGGTTGAATAATATCAATAGAATTTCCTTCAGGATATTCCACTATATAATGAAATATAGAATTGTTATCATGAATTTCTTCTCTAAATAAATCCTCATTAGTAAGCCAATCTCGAATTTGCTTTCCATGTATCATAATAATCATCATTTTACTTTTTGCTATTATTAATTTATAGTATATAATCTAAGATGTTATATCTAATAGATTTAAGTATTTAATGTAATATAAAGTATTCTTTGTATTACAAAGTATTCATTATTTAGTTTATTTTACTTTAAATCTAATTTACACTTAGTAAATCTAATTTTATATAATTTTATATTAATTTTCATTTACATAGATATTAAACTTTGTTTTATAACAATTGTTTTATAAGATATATTTATCATCATTATATCTATTTATATACAAACTAATCCTATACTTATTTTAATGATATTTTTTACTTTAAAACTAGTATTTTTTTTAATAGCTATAATAGCTATTTCTTTATTAATAGATTATTTAATAGCTGAGTTACCAATAAAAATTCATCCAGTTGTTTTTATAGGTAATTCTATAAGTTATTTTACTAAAAAATATATAAGATTAAATAGCTATTTTTCAGGTGTTCTACTTACTACATCAGTAGTTTTAATAGCTATTTTATTATTTACTTTAATTTTAGAAATAGCCACAATTAATCTATTCCTATTTATTTTAGTATCTTCATTAATTCTATCAACAACTTTTTCATTTAAATTATTATTATCTTCTGCAATGGATATTAAATTAGATCTTTTAGAAGATATTAATAAAGCAAGAAAATCCATGTCTTATCTTGTAAGTAGGGATACAAGCGTTTTATCTGAAAAATTGATTATTTCAGCTACTATTGAAACATTATCTGAAAATATAACTGATTCTGTAGTTTCTCCAATAATTTATTATTTATTTGGAGGATTAATAGCTATTTTATTAACTATTTTAGCTATTACTTCACATGTTCACATAGATCCAATTTTAAATATTTTTTCACTTGAAAATATTATTCAAAATATTTTTCACATTAATTTAAGTGGAGTAAACTCTAATATTTTAAACACTATAATTAATGATTTCGCCTATAATATTTTACACTTGAAACACCAAACTTATATTTTTAATGACATTGAACTTCATGTATTATATCAAGTGACCATTTTTTCAATTTTAATAGCTATTACATATAGATGTATAAATACACTTGATGCAATGGTAGGTTATAAAAATGAAAAATTCTCTAAAATTGGCTATTTTCCTGCTAAACTGGATGATATCCTAAATTATATTCCCTCAAGGTTTGCAAGTGTAAACACAGTAATAGCTGCGATTATATTAAAAATGAATTATAAAAATTCAAAAAAAATATTAAAAAGAGACTCAAAAAATTGTCAAAGCCCAAATTCAGGCTTTACAATTGCACCTGTAGCAGGAGCATTAAATATTCAACTTGAAAAGAAAAATAATTATATCATTGGAAATGAAAATGAAAAGTTAGCTATTGATCATATTGATAAAGCGGTTAAAATATCTAAATTATCTATATTAATTTCAATAATTATTTTAATAGCTATTTTATTAGTTTTAACCCTATTACTAATTATTATTTATTATTACTATTTATTAGCTAATTAGTTATTAAGTTATTATAATAATTATTATTAATTTATTATTATAAGTTACTAAAATATTATTATTATCTATTAAATAATTATTATTTTACTATTATTATCAATTTACTTTAAATAATATATTACTTAAGTAGAAAATGTTATTATTAATAACATTAAAATTAATATTATTATATTTATTATAATTATTACCTTTTATTACCTACATTATTATATTGTGATTTAAATGAAAATAGCTATTTTATCTGTATCCGAAGATGGTAAAAAATTATCAGAAGATTTAAAATCAATTTTAAACACTGATTCTACAGTAATTAAAACAGATATTTATTATAAAAACGTAAAAGATACTATAAAAAATATATGGGATAGCTATGATGCTATAATAGCTATTATGGCCACTGGAATAATTGTTAGATCAATTGCACCATATATAATTAATAAAGTCAAGGATCCTGCAGTTTTATCCATTGATGATAAAGGAAAACATGTTATTAGTTTGCTTTCAGGTCATCTTAAAGGTGCAAATGAGTTAACTATTAAAATAGCTAATTTAATTGATGCAAAACCAGTTATAACAACTTCAACAGATGTAAACAATAAAATTGGTATTGATACGTTAGCTAATCATTTTTATTTTACTTTAAATGATACTAAAAAAATATTAAGATTCAATAAAGCTATTTTAAACGATGAAACTATAAATTTAATAGCTAATTTTAATGTTTCATATATTTGTGATTATCTTGAAAATTTTAATAATAATTTTACACTTGAAACAGAGGTCTTTAATAATAAATTTAAAAAGTTTACACTTGAAATAGATGAGTTATATTCTATTAATCCTAATAACACCAATATTATTAATGATTTTGATATTAATAATAATTATTTAATAGCTATTTTAAATAATAAGAATTATCTTGTAATGAAAGAAAAAGTAATGGTAATGGGTATTGGATCTAGAAAGAATATAAGTAAAAACACTGTTTTAATAGCTATTAAAAAAGTTATGAATGAATTAGGGATGCCAATGGATAGAATTAATATAGTGGCCACTGCTGAAATTAAAAAAGATGAATGGGGCATTATTGAAGCTGTAAATACTTTTAAAAAACCAATTAATATTGTGGATATTAATTCAATAAAAAAGCTCAATTGTCCAGATTGTTCAAAATCCGAATTTGTTCAAAAGAACTTTGGAATAGATGGAGTCTCTGAGCAATGTGCATTGATCACAGCAGGAAAAAATTCAAAACTTATTTATAAAAAAACAGCCTTTGATGGAGTTACAATAGCTATAGCTATTGGAGATAATTAATAAGAGTTATTTCAAGTTTATTATTTAAGAAAAAATTTTACTAAAACATGTTTAACCAAAACTATTTAAATAGACAAACTTAATAACTATATTAAATTAATTTAGGATATTAGTTTAATCTATTTAATTTTATTTTATTATTAACTTTTATAAATATATTATTATTATCTTAGGAGGAAGGTTATATGACTAACGATACTTTTAGAGAGGTTTCTGAAATATTAAAGCATATCATGGAAAATAATACAGTTCCACGTAATATAAGAAGAGCAGCGGAAGAATCACATCAAACTTTAAATAATAAAGATGAGGATGAAACTGTAAGATCAAGTGCAGTTATTTTAAAATTAGATGACATAAGTAATGATCCTAATATACCAACACATGCACGAACTCTCATTTGGGAAATATTAAGTAAATTAGAATCTCTTTAATTCATTTAATAACTATTATTATTTAGTTTAAATATTATTATTTAATTTAAATTTATTCTAAAATAACCTAAAATAACTTAAAGTAACTTATTTTTACATTTTAAATCTATTTTTTAATAATACTTGATTTACTATTTTTATTAATATGCTTGTTTAATTTATTTTTGAGCTATTATGATCTTCTATATGTATTATTTGTTTAAAATTTTAGTAATATACTGTGTTTTAGCTATTTCTTCAACGAATTCTGCTAAATCACCTGCTTCATGAACTGTTTCTCCAATAGCTATTATTCCATGGTTTTTAAGTACTAAAACATCTTCTTGACCTAACTTTTCAGCTGCACCATGTGCGAGGTCACTACTTCCAGGCTTTTCATATTTTAACTCTGGAAGATATTCAGTTTTAATAGCTCCAAATCCTTCAAGTCTCTTTATTTTCTCATTAGAAAAAGAAAATCCAGTAGCATATGGTGAATGTGTATGAACAATTCCATCAACATCATTTCTACTTTTATAAATAGCCAAATGCATGAACACTTCAGATGATGGTTTTCCTTTAGTTAAATTCTTTCCATTAATATCTACAAGTACAATATCACTTTCGTTTAATCTATTTAATGATTTAAGTGTAGGAGTAATAGCTATTACATCCATATCCTCATTTTTAAATCTTGCACTAACATTTCCAGCTTTACCAGAAACTAACTTCCTTTCAAAAACATATTTTGATGTTTCAATAACTGATTTAATAATATTATTCATTTTTTCACCTTTGAACAATCTTTAGCACTGATTCACAAAATAGAAAATTTTGTAAAATCTCGATTAATATTCATTTTTTGTTATATTTTAAACAAATTTTAGCTGTTTGTAAGTCCCTTTATATAATACTGGAACTTCTGCACAGGTTGGAACGATGTTGTATATTTTTTGGAACTCTGTCTGTGTCTGGAATGTTCCTGAGTTTATCATATGTATTCCATTGTATTTTTTATATGTGTTAATGTGAACATGACCTGTATGGATTATATCAGGTATTTCATCTATAACAAGGTGATCTTCAAGTTCTGAAGCTAAAGGGGTTCTTTCTCCATATATTGGGGCTAAATGACGTTTTTTAAGTAGTTCTTCAAGTACTAAGTCATTTCTTTGGTGAGTCATACCTTTCACACCCATAACCATATCATCAAATCCTCTTCCATGATAAATAAGAACGTTTATTCCTTCTAAACTTACAATACCTGGGTTACTTATAAATTCAACATTGTTAAGCTCGTATAATGAATTTGCATATTTAGGAGGTACTGCTGGTTGTGGTTCAGCTACTCTTGATGCGTCGTGGTTTCCAGGACCAATGATTATTTTAACATCTGATCTAATTTCACTTAAATATTCAGCTGCTTTATCATATTGCTCTGTAATATCTTTAATATTTAATTCTTTATCTTGATTTGGATAAACACCTATTCCATCTACAATATCTCCAGCAATTATTAAGTATTTAACATCTTTAGCTATTTTTCGCTGTTCATCAGTTCCAAAGTCTCCATTTATCCAATCTATAAATTTTAAGAAAGCATCTTCTAAGAAAGTCATACTTCCTATATGCACATCTGATAAAAAAGCTATTGAGAAGTCCATTGGTTTTTCAGCTATTCTATGGACACTTGGTTGGATTATTCTTGAAGCAATACCTAATTCTCCTTTTTTATCTCCAATAATACCTATAACTTCATCCTTAACCAGTTTTTCAGTACTTTTCATTAAATCATTGTTTTCATTATGAATTAAAACAGTTAAATTACTTGTTTCATCTTCTATTTCAATTATTTTATGATTATTTTTAGTTATTTTAATATCTCGAATCATTCCAATAATTGTAAAGTCTGTAGTGTTTCCTTGACCAATATCAACAATATTCTGGTATGTTCTAAGTTCTGGTCGCTTTGATAAGATATCTCTTAATTTTTCATATCTATTTTTAAAATAGCTAATCAAATTCCCTATTTCTCCATTAGTATAGGATTGTTTACTTGTATCTTGAATTACTTTATAATCGAAATTTACATTTGAAATGTCACTGTTTCTTTTACTATTTTTGATATTATTTCTAATTTTACTTCTATTTTCCTGAGTATCTTCTACTTTAATTGTAGGGAACTTATATGCTTTGTTAATATCATTATCATCATTATCTTCCTTTTTTTCAGTTGTTTCATTAGATGTGCTAACATCCTCGTTTATAGCAGGTTTTTCTTCTAGTGCTTTATTTTCATTGATTTCTTTTGTTTTGAAGATATCTAATCCTTTAGCTACTCTAGATTTAGGTTTTTTTCTAGATTTGGGTGTTTCATTAATTCGAGGAATAATTTTATTATCTTCTTTACTAATTGTGCTTGTATTTTCGATTATACCTGTACTAATTGCACTAGTTGATGTATTACTATCTTTACTATCTTCATTATTTATCTGGTTCTTCCTATTTTCATCATCTTCATTATTATTTGTTTTACTATAATTATCATTCTTATCAACTGAATTAGTTAAGTCTAAAGGCTGACTATTTTTTGTGTTTTCAATATCTTCCATTCTTAGAATTGATTTGAAGATATCCTCAGTTAATATGAACATTTTTCCTGAAAATTTACTTTTAATTTTCAATATAACTGATGATGCTAAGCTTATAGGGTCTTCTGAATTTATAATGTTATTATAAACCTCAGGAGTCAAATTAATTCCATTTTCTGCAAACTTTAATAGGACTTTAATTGTCATGTTAACCTACTTAATAATAGTTTAATTTAGTTTTATATTTTAATTATATATATTTATATATATTTTATTTATTTTCAACTAATATTATGCATGATATTATATTAATTATTCATTAACTAAGTATTCTTATTCATTAACTAAGTATTCTCATATAATTTTTAATAATTATTATTATTTAAATAATATTAATAGCTATTTTATTAAAAATAATAGATCTTTGTCAACTAAATAAACTATTTATTTAAATTTTCTTTATTAATTAAAATAATTAAAATAGTTAGTTTTATTATATTGTTTAACAATAAATTTACTAATAATAACTAATAATATATTTAATTAATAATTTATTTAATATTTATTAATTAATAACTTATCTAGAATAATTATATTATTTAAAATGCTATATTTATTACTAAATAGCTATTTTAATATTTAATTACTTTGAATTAGTATTCAATTTTATATTCTAGTATTCAATTTTATATTCAATTTACAGATTATTTATTACTTATCATCATTAATTATTTAAGGGTGCATATTATGGCCAAAAAACAAAGTGTTATAGTAAATATATTAAAGAGTTTATTGATAATAATCCTTTTTGTGGGATTTTTTGAAGCAGGACTTCTTGGTTCATATACTATAGTAACATCTGAAGCTCCAGATGTTAAAGGACTGATAGATTCTCAGATAGATTCTATAATGAGTCTTGTAAACTCTAATCAAGTTAATAACTTATTAATAAAGGATCCCACAATTATACAGGTGACAAACAAAATGGATGTAGCTGATGCATTAAAAGAACAAGCTAACGTTGATGGAGTTAGTGTAGATCAAATGAATGTTTCTACATATCAGAATTTAGAAGGTAGCAATATTGAGGTTAATATTGAAGCTTTAGGATACTCTTCAGTTAATGTAAGTTCAGGTCAAATTGTACTTAGTCAGACACCAGATTATCAAGTTGTTGCAAAAGCAAAAGCAAAAGCTGATGGGCATGGAGTTGAAATAGATACTAGTACTATTAAAATAACATCGGTTTTAAAGTTATATAGCACTAATAAGAATGCTAGTAAAATTCAAATAGGTTAAATTCAAATAGGTTAAACTCATATAGGTTAAACTCATATTATATTCTGGAATTATTTATTAATAAATTAGTTTATATTAGTTAATAGCTATTAAAAAGTGTTTTAGGGGTTTTAATGATAAACATAATAGGGATTGGTCCAAATAGAGATAATATAACTGAAGGTGCTTTAAAGGCAATAAGTGAATCTGATGTTATAGTTGGATATAAGAAGTATATTGATTCTATTGAAGATTTAATCGATGATAAAGAAATTATAAAAAAAGGAATGGGAGATGAAATAGCTAGAGTTGAACTAGCAATAAGTAAAAGCTTAGAAGGGCATAAAGTGGCCCTTATAAGTTCTGGAGATCCTGGAGTATTTGGAATGGCTAATGTTTTATTTCAAATACTTAGTAAATATGATGGATTAGAAGTTAAAGTTTATCCTGGTGTTACAGCAACAAATTATGCAGCATCACTTCTTGGTGCTCCATTACATGACTTTGTAGCTATTAGTTTAAGTGATATATTAACACCACTTGAAGAAATTGAAAACAAAATTAAACATGCAATTCTTGGAGAATTTATAATAGCTATTTACAATCCTATTAGTAAAACAAGGAAAGAGCCTTTTAGATTATTTAAAAAATTATTAAATGAACTTAAAAAACCAGAAACACCAATAGGTATAGTTGATAGTACTTATTCTCCATCAAAAGTCACTATAACAACAGTAAATGAATTAAATGAAAAAGATATTAACATGTCTACAACTTTAATTGTTGGAAATTCTTTAACATATATACAAGATAGCTATTTAATAACTCCTCGAGGTTATGTTGTAAGTAAGGATATTCATCCAATGGCAAAGGACTTTTACTTAAAATTCCTTAATGGTTCAGGCAGTAGTGGTTCAAATACCACTTGTGAATTTTATCCTTGCCATAATTCAAGTGATCATCAATGTGATTTCTGTTTCTGTCCATTTTATCCATGTGGAGACGGTTCTACAGGTGGTAAATGGATTAAAGATAAAAATGTCTGGAGCTGTGAAGATTGTTCATGGATTCATGAGAAAGAAACAGTTGATTGTATTAAAACTAAACTAAAAGACATATTAACCAATGTAAATGATTTAAAATCCAAGAAAAAACAACTATTAAAACTTCGCAGATTTTGCTTATTAAATAAAAAGTAGACTATGTTTCTTACACTTGAAATCTATGTATAAGAACTTTAAAGTTTGATTAACTTCTAATTTTTTAGTATTATTTATTAAATACCTATTATTTTTTAATATATTCTTAGTTTTTTACTTATAATGTATAGCTATTTTATTCTTAGTCTATTAAATTTACTACATTTTTTGCTTTTAATGATTCTGTTCAAAATTAGTATAGTAGAAAACCAATTTTTTGGCAATATTAATAAATTCCAATAGCTTATTTTATTCTCTATATTGGAAATAAAGACATATTAACTAAATAAAAAAAATATAATCATTGCCAAAAATTTCGTGCTT
>NZ_LWMT01000006.1 GCF_001639265.1 Methanobrevibacter filiformis | reverse complement strand
AATTATATTTAGCCTGTAAATACATGATTTTAAACATTAAAGTAACATCATGATGTGGTCTACCTCTGCACTGGTGATTGTACATGGATTCCAGTATTGATCTATATATTTCACAATTCAGCATATTCTTATGTTCTTTCAATTCTAACAACTCTTCATTTTCATTATTCATAGAGTTAAGAAGAAAAAGAGTCTTAAAATGATTCACACTTTCTCCATCATCTAATGCGCGAACCATTCTTTCCAAATCACAACACAAAAGCTCTTTATTAAAAGGACTATTAATATTAAAATTAAGACCTTCCTTCCACAAATCACTAAAATCCCCACGAACAACAGACCTCAAATAATCAAAATCAACACTAAACTTACCACTACTCTCCCAAACATTCAACTTCTTCAACACAAACCTAAAACACTTACGAATACTACTATTAAAACTCATAAAAAAATATATAAACAATCAAACATAAATAAAAATACCAAAGAAAAAAAATAATACATATAAAAAGAAAATTATTAAATACGAATCCTCATATGATTATTGGTATTATTGACTAAAATATACTAATAATTGAGTATGCAATTCATCAATTAATATATAATAATATAATAATGTTAACTTTCTCAGGAGGCAAAATTTTTACATAATCAATGAAACATATAAAAGTTTGTAATGGAGAAAGTGCATGAGGCATAAATTTTTCTTTAATTTCTTTTAATATTAAATCAAAATTCATCTTATTTTTAAGTAATATTTTTAAGCTAATTTTTAATAATTAAAATTATGGAAATTATTAAAAAATTAAGTATAGATAATAAAGGAAATATCTTTGCAATTGGAAGCATTCTTCTTATAATTCCCATAATCTTAATAGCTATTATGATATTGAATTTATCAATAGATTCCTCCCAAATAAACACAAATTCAATAGCTAGTAACTCATTTAACTATGAAATTGAAGATTATAGAAGAAATATAGGCATCATAGGATATGAGACCATAGAAAACTTATCAGAAGAAGCTATAGAGACTAAAATAGCTATTAGTGATAGTAGAGAAGAAATAAAGAAAAAATTACAGGAAAAACTAGATGAAAAAAGTAATCAATACTACAATAATAGTAATACTCAAATAAAAGCAAGTGTATTATATGTAGACAACAATGAAGACCCATTTCACATAACAATAAAAACAGAATTAAGTGGAGTGAAAGATAATCAAGAATATCAAGAAATAATTGAAAATAATATATCAATAATTGGTTTAAAAGATCCATTACCTCCGCTAATCTGTGGAAATGACTCCAACTTTACAATAGATGAAAATGGAAAGTATAATTATGGAAATTCTCTTTTTAATTACCTAAATGCTAAAAATACAACAAATCCCCAAGAATACATAAATGCAACATCTCCAGCTACTATAAAGCCTTGTCCTTATGATCCTTACATCCAGCATGGAGTTGGAGTAACAATGAAGAACTGTGTAGACAATGGATATTACCATGAAAGTGCAGATGGAAGTTGTTATCTATGTAGATTAGAAGGAAAAGGCTATTGCTACCATTATGGAATGGAAACATTTATAATTGTGAATAAATCCTCAAGTAATACATTAATCAAATCTACTTCAGCATCAGACCATGTTATCTTTGGATATGATAGCTATCCTGGAGAAAGCATTGTATTTTACAGAGAAGAAAATAGCCTAAATAATATTATTATTTTAGATGATAGTCATAAAGCAAAATATGGATTAGGATAGATTAAAATGACTATCAAATATTTAAAGGAAGATAATAAAGGAAATCTCTTTACAATAGACATGTTAATAGCTATTGTATTTTTAGTACTTATAGTAGGAATAACAGCAAATATAATGGATCAAACAAATGAAAAAATAAATGATCATGTCGCCAGAGGATCAATTGAAAAAATAGCTATAGAAACAGTGGATAACTTGATTAAAACTCCAGGATCTCCTGATAAATGGGAATATGAATCTATTCACGCGAATACAATACCTGGACTTGCATTAAAAAAAGATAAAGTAATATTAAACACTATTTCATTTAGAAAACTGATTGCATTAAGTCGAGACTATGATAATTTAGTAAATAAAAGAATATTTAATAATGATATTAAAAGTACAATAGCTATTTATCCTTTAAATTCAAATATAGAGCCAATTACAATAGGAAATATTAATGAAAATTTAAACAGTGTAAGTGAAATTGCAAGTGTAAATAGAACTATTCAGTGTGATTATCTAAGTGAAAATGTTCTTTTAAGTTTTAATAGCTATGATAACCATAAAGAACTTTGTATAAACTCCATAGAAAACCATACACATGAAAATAGCTATTTTTGCAAAGCAATAGCCATAACTCATGATAATCTAACAAATATGAATTACTATCTAGTATCCAGTCCAGAACTTATTAATACAAATAGCTATTGGAGTTTAAATGATCCAGAAAACAGAAACCTAATTGAAAAATCAGTTTATGAGACAATACACCTAAACAATGATCTAAATTACCAACTTAATGGAGAAAATGAAAAGAAGATATGGATGCATATCAAACCAAGCAATCAAACTAATTTTGAAAGCTATTTAGTTGCAATCCCCAAAGGTTTGGACTTAAAAGATATTGGAGTAGATGATATTAAATATGAATATTTTAAGTTAAATAATGCTTATTTTGTTTTTAAGGTTTGGTATTGATTGTGAATGATACAAAATTAATTATCTAATACACTATAAATCAATATTCATAAATATGTATTAAAATAGTAGCAAAAATTAATAATTTTAAAAAATAAAAGAGTAGATAATATATAAAACGTCGAATTATAAAATTAATAAAGGATTAAACATGAATAAAATATCATTGTAGTTGATTAAATAGGAATGAATTATATAAGCAAATATCTTGAAAATATTAGGCTTGGTGAAGGAAGATATGGTATGTTTGGGAACATGGTCGGAAGGACTGTTCTTAATAGATTAACTCCTGAACAGCGAATAAAAAGGGAAAATAAGTTAAAAAATGAAAATCCTTCAGCTTTTAAAGAATTCCAAGAATATATGCCTTCCACTGTAAATTTATGTGTGAGTTTTCATTTCAAAAATTATTTTTACATGTAAACCATATCATTCCATTATATATGCTCTAATCTTCTTAAGAATGATTTTAATTTTTCATTAAAAATCTTATGTAAATTTTACACTACCTATTATATCAATTAATCAATGAGGAATGTTTCAAGTGATAATTATAACCACTCCAATGTGTGAGAAAATATTGAAATTTTGTCAAATAGACGATTATAAAGTTAATAAAAATCCTGATTTAGAAGAAGGAGAGTTAAACATATTAATGTCTGAAAAAAAATCTGAACGCATGTCATTAGTATTGAAACTTAATACTTTTAATCAGATAAAAGAAAGTATTGAAAAAGTAGGGAAATACAGTGATAATCCTAAATTTTTAGAAGATATTGATGAAAAAATAGCTAATATATTTTCAAATTATAAAATAGCTAATAAATGGACAGATGATAATGAAAAAGAAGAATTCAAAAAATTCAATTCTAAAATTAAAGTTAAAGTTTATTCAAAGTTTTTAGAAGATATTATTAAAGATATGGGTTTTAAAATAGCTATTAATAATGATGATACTGATTTTATTGTTTATCCTGATTATTTAGATGTTGACAAAATAGCTAAATCAGAAGAAAATAAAGAGAACCAAAAAAACAAGCTTATCGAAATTCCTTCCCATAGCAATGTTTCTAAAGATCCAATAGAAAGAACAGAATATAGATATTCCTTAATTGAAGAGAAAATACAAAATAGCTATTAAAATAAAAGATTAATTATATTATTTGTCTTCATTTAGTTTAATTAGTTTAACTTACTTGTTCTATTTATTTCCTTATTTGGGATGTAAATTGCATCTTTAAATGAATAAATTTCTTTAAACATTGGATGATTTGTGTGAATATAATTTCTTAGCTTTGTAACATTAAATTGAATATTTTCTTTTAATAGTTCATTTAATTTTTCAATGAGTTTTATTTCACTAACTCCATATAGCCATGTTTGACCTAAGCTATTAGTGATATATTTCTTTTTATCATCTGATAGGTCATCTAAGTTTCCAAAAATAGCTATTTTATCAATTGGTGAAATACTATCAAATATTGGGTAGGACAAAATAATATTATTGTATCTATCTGCAAGTTCTGCTTTAGATATTTCTGTTTTTGCTAAATTAGTTACACTACTTTTTATAAGATCCTTGATTGAATATGGAACTTCTAAATTAGATAAAAAATCACCATAATTATTTCCAAGTCCAACTAATATGAAAATAACTTTAAATTTATCTTCACCCATTAGCGAAGCTTTATTTATTAATTGAGAATATTTATTTTTAATATCATCTGTGGTTACATTGTCATACCAAAGATAATCAGTTAATTCCTTTTGAATTATGTTTTTACAATCATCATCAAAGTTTTCTCTACTTAATACTGTCCCATATACAAGCCCAGAACCAACTAAGTCATTAACGAGATTTAATTTATCAGATTCTTCTTTAAATGCTTTTTCTATTTCTTCTTTTCTTCGTGGGGTTTTAAGAGAATACTGTCTTAACCTTTTTTGAATTCCTATCATGTTTAGATTGTTATCATCATTTATAAGAACAGGATAATTTGTAAGAGAACCAAAGCTTCCTCCATTTCCAAGCATATCATAGTGACCAACAAGATCTTTTACTAATTCGTAGTTCTTTTTAGACTTTAATACATCATAGTAATATTTAAAAAAGCTAATTTGAATTTCCTTTTCAATTATTCCTTCTTTAAATTGATTCCATAGCTTTTCTCGTATTGTTATCATGTCTTCAAGTGATAATCCTTCATCTAAGCTGAGAAGACCAAAATCCTTCCCAATTCCCACAAATGTATTAATATAACTTAGTTTTCCAATTTCATCATTGATTATATTTTTGGTGTAAAGTGTAAAATCATCATTCCAATTTATTACGTGGTTTAAAACCTTTTGAAACATTAATATTTTCTCTTGATTATTAAAATCTTTGTATTCTGCTGATGATACATCATAAGCTATTTTAAATTTAAGAACTAATTCTTTGAATCTGTAGAAGAACTGGATATTTTCATCAATTGTTTTATTGTCTTCAAAATACTTTTTAATAATTATTTTGACTTTTTTCCTTTCCAAACTACTTAATGAATCATCAAATTCGGATGCTAAAATATTAATAAAGCTTAATTTTAAATAATAGCTATATAATTCTTTAATTTCTTTTTTATCCATTACATCATAGTAATTTTCTAAAACTGCTTCCCTTATTTTAATTTTATATTTCTTAGGTATATTTTCATTAGATAATTTACCAAAATGATCATCATGACCTACTAATTCTTTAATAAACCGATCATTAGTTTTTAATATATCTAAAATACCCAACTAAATACCCACCTGCAATATTAATAATAAATAATTAATAATAAATGATTAATAATAAATGATTAATAGTAATAAACATTTTTAACAAAGTCCAATTAATAGAGCATGATGATAGAGCATATTAATTAACCTTATTAATGTAATAGATAGTAAAGAACTGCCTTTTGAGCATGTAATCTGTTTTCTGCTTGCTCAAGAATTACTGATTGTGGTCCATCAATAACTTCAGCACTTACTTCTTCCCCTCGAATAGCTGGAAGACAATGCATAAATATTGCATCTGGATGTGCTAATTCCATGAGTTCTTTGTTTACTTGGTATTTTATTAGGTCATTTCTTCGTTTTTCTTCCTGGCCTTCATCACCCATGCTAACCCACACATCAGTATATACTATATCACTATCTTTTACAGCAAGTTTTACATCATCAGTGATTAAAATATTTGAACCTGTTGATTTAGCTATTTTTTCCCCTTCTGCTATAATCTCTTTATTTGGTTCATAACCTTTTGGTGTAGCTATTGAAATATCCATTCCTAAACATGCACATATTAAAAGAAGAGAATTACATACATTGTTCCCATCTCCAACATAGGTGAATTTACCATCAAAATTTCCTTTATATTCTTTTACAGTTTGCATGTCTGCTAATACTTGGCATGGATGTTCTAAATCTGTAAGACCGCTGATTAATGGAACATCTGCTTCTTCTGCAAATTCTACAACATCTTGATGGTTAACTGCTCTAATCATTATCCCATCAACATATCGACTTAATACTTTAGCGGTGTCAGCTATTGGTTCTCCTCTACCCATTTGAAGCTCATTTGCAGATAAGAATAATGAATTTCCTCCAAGTTCATACATTCCAACTTCAAAAGAAACTCTTGTGCGAGTGGAAGATTTTTGAAATATCATAGCTAGTGATTTCCCTTCAAGTGGTTTATCTTTTACTTTACTTTCTTTAAACTGTTTAGCTAGTTCTAATATTTCATCAATTTCATTTTTTATATCAAGTATTGACAAGAGACTTTTCATTTTAGCTACTCCTTTAGGTAGTCCTGTGGATTTAAATAAAATACTAAGTATTATGTTAATCATGAATTTAAATTAATAATCTGCTAATATAACAATTATAGTTATTAATATTAACAATTTTATTCGTGTTATTAATTTAAAAATTATTATTATGTTTAAATTTTATTTATTAAATTTATTAAAATTAAATTTATTAAAGTTTTATTTTAGTATTTAATAATATTAATAGTTTCATTTACTTTAGTTTTAAAGAGTACAATTTATAATAATTAATTTTTTATATTGATTATATGGACATATAAACTATCAAATAGCTATTAAATACTAAAATAATAAATTGACTGAACAAATAATTATTATAGAGATAAATATATGATATCAACAATAAGAATTTATTAAATTTTTAGGCATACCTAAACTTTTATATATGAGATAGTACAAAGTACATATTAGTCTACTGATAACACACAGTAGCAAAAACATAAATATTAAACATAGTTCTTTTAATAAATATGTTTCTCCAAAATCACTATAGAACTATTAATAAAGTTATATGAAACAATATATCCTTAATTAACGTATTTATACAATAGTAATATTTCTTCAACAATTAAATAGTCATTGTTAAAATCTCAGCCTTTTAATGAATACAGTTAATTAAGGATTTTCTTCTGCCAAATACTTTTAAAGTTTAATTCAATATGCAAATTGCATCATAAAATTAGCTGATCATATAAATATACTTTTTTTAGAAAATTTAAGAATTAAACATGTTTCTTTAAACTAATGTATTCTTGTTATATTATTTGGTCTGTCAAAATCAGATGAAAAAATAATTATATACATTATATACTATTTGTTTAGACATTATATGTAACTTATTTTTAACAATAAATAGAACAATGTTTTGTTAGATATGCTGTTTTTAAAATGATGTATAAGTTTTGTATACAATAAATTTTTATTAAGTTCATAGGATGATTCCACAATTCTCAGTACGTGTTTGTATATTTGACTATTTAATGGTAAAATTTAAGACCAAACAGAATTATGAAACAATTTTTTAAGATTTAATAATCAATACACTGTTTTTATATTCTTATTTAAATCAAAATGTTTGTCAAATGTTACTATTCAACATTCCATTTGATCCATTAAGTCCCTACAAACAATCAAAGATATTCTTTTAGGATAATAACTTATTTTTTCCATAGCTTTTATTTTAATTAATGTTTAAAACTGTTATTATTCCCATGATGATAGAATTAAAATTATCAAATTCCATACTTTTTATAATAATAAAAAGAATGCTTATTTTCAAATATATCTAAAAATTCAGAATTATTTCTCTCAAAATATTGAAAAGAACTCCCAGATATCAAGTCTACAAACTGAATCCCAATATACTTAGTTGAATTACTATGATAAATCTTAGACTCCTGAAATTTATCTAAAAACTCATGATTAAATTTATCAATATATTTTGAGGGTAAAAATTTATCCATTCTAATTGTAAATGGCTTATTTAACTCAATTTTTTTTAATAATTCTAAGACAATATCAATGTAAATTTCATTTTTATTATTATTTTTAAATAAATTTAAATTATTATGATCTTTTTTATTAATAATTATAGAGTAAGAATTAAAATCAAGTTTATTTAATTCATTTAAAGCATGAGTTTTTAATTTGTGAGAGATTGCATTAAATTTAATTTCATTATGAGTCAATATTTCTTTTCTAAATCTCCTTTTTAATATTTTATTCCTTATTTTATTTAATTTACAACATTCATCATGCGAATCAAATCTTAGAATACTTATAATAAAGTAATTGTTATCATTTAACCCCATATCACCACTTTCATCTAAAAATAAGTATTCCATAAAACCACCAAATAAGTTTACAATAACAATATTTATATGTTAGTTTAACTATATTTAATATTGTTGTTTAAAGTAAGGCCTCATAGATCAGAGTTACCCATGGTGGCCGAGCTCTTAAGTGAGTAAAAGTGTCTATGAGGCAATGAACACAATTATTAGCTATTTTTAAGATAATTCTAGTTTAATATGAAGCTATTTTCTTTTTTAATAAATAGTATATGCTTATTTTAAATTTATATTAAATATGTATAATTTTGCATGTATTTTTTGGAAAGTGAATTATTAATTTTTTCAAGGTTTCATTAGATATTTTTTTAAATATTTTGCAACTCTAAATTTATCCTGTCCAAAACATTATTGTTTTTCTTTATTTTATCTTCTAATTGTTGGATGCTTTCTCTTGTTCTCCCCATAGGAATTAAAAACTTCATTCATGAAATTATAAGATATTTAATATTCCATGTAAGATGTTAATAGGAAGACACTCTTTGTTTTGATTTTAGTATAGACATATACAGGATTTACAATTCCTTCATAATCTGATCTTCCATTAGCACTTTACCATTCTCATAGAATTATATAGAATTACTATGTTAAAATATTTACTTCATGAAATAGTTTTGATCAAATTTATGGATTTGAAAAATCGAACTGATGGATAGTTATTGTTAGTGTCATGACTATTTAATTTTAAATATTTATATATTATTAATTTCATACCATATAGCTAAAATAAAGAAAATTAAAGCTTAATTAAAAAGATAACGAAATATTTAAAACCATAATATTAAATTGT
>NZ_LWMT01000005.1 GCF_001639265.1 Methanobrevibacter filiformis | reverse complement strand
AAAGGAATTCAAACATCCTTACACTAAAATCACCCAAACACTAGACCAAAAATAGAAAAAAACAACAGAAAAAACAAATCAAAAGAAAAACAATCAAATAAAATCTTCAAATCATAAAAAACACATTAAAAAAGTTTAAAACTAAAACACAAAAAATAGACCAAAAAACTAAAACAAAAACTAAAAAACATCTAAAACCATATCCAACAATCATAAACCTTTATTTTAATTATGGATAAACTCCTATAAGTTCTGTTGTTTATGAAAGAAATTCATGTCCTGTGTGTGGAGAATATAAAAAAGAAAGTGAAGATTTTTGTAAAAAATGTATTAATCATAGAGAATTAGCTCAAAAAGCATCTGATTCAGATTACATGATTAAATGTTTTTCAAATCGTTATGATGAAGAATTTAATTTTTATGTATCTATTTTAGGAATAGGGTATTATATTTAAAAATAAAAATATGATCGACTCTACGTATATTGAAAAAATAGCTACAAAATTTGATAAAATAGAGGTCATAAGACTTAATAATACTGATTTTTTAGATTTAGCTAAAAATTTGAATGTTGAAATTAAAAATGTTTCTTTTAGCTTTAGTTTTTTGGGAAATATTCTTCCTAAAATTAAAGTTGAGAAAAAACAACAGCCATTATACTTTGAACATTTATCTCAGATTAGTAAAGGATCGAACAAATTAGGAATTTTTAAAGCAGATGTTGATAATTTAGGTTTAATTTTTTCTATGGGGTTCGAACACCTTAAAAATGAGCCAAATAATCTAAATAAAATAGGATCAAGTATTTCTAGAATATCTACATTAAGTTTTTATCTGGAAATGTTTATTTCAGGGTTTATTAATCAAATAGCTAGTAATTATAAAGTGTATGAAGAAAACAAATTGTGTAAAAAGTGTAAATTAAAATTAAAAGAAAACAAATTGAGGGAAGTATCAATAACTTTTGATGATAAAATTGAAGAATTTGATATGGGTAATGATGAGTATAGAGAAATAAATGTTATTTGTGATGATAACAATGAAATTTGCTCGAATTGTCATGATAAGGGAATACCTACGCTATATATTAATTATTCTGGTGGGGATGATTTATTAGTATTTGGACCATATGATCAAATTATACAATTTGCAGAAGAATTTAGGTCTAAATTTAAGGAATGGACTTCAAATAATAGATATATAACATTATCTGCAGGAATAAACATTGTTAATTCTAAATTCCCTATTGGAAGAGCAGTTCAAATGTCTGAAAACTATTTAAATAAATCAAAATGTTTGGGAAAAGATAAAATCACAGTTTTTAATGAAACAGTATCATGGGAAAATGATTCCAAAGATGATAGAATTAAAGGATTTAACTCTTTATTATATTTTTCAAAAAATCTTGAAAATATTGTTCCAGAGAAAGTTTCAAAAGGTTTTGTTTATTCTATGCTCCAACTATGGCAAGAATATTATTTTAAAGATACATTAAAAGTTGTTGATGAATTAGATTGGGAATCTATGAATATTTGTAGAATTTCTAAACATCCTTATGTACCAATGTATGTACATAAATTAAGAAATATTAAAGATCTGAAAATTAGAAAAAAATTTAGAGAAGAATATTGGAAATATTTGCCATGGATTAGAATTCCTGCTTCATGGATAGGTTTAAGACAAAGGTGATTTAATGAGTAAAAATATCGAATTGAAAAGAATAAAGGATAAAATAGATAATTTAGATAATTTTAAAGATTATTCTGATGAAGATTTTGCTAAATTTGGAGGGGATGCAGATTCACTAACAAAGAATTTAGGAAATAAAGATATCAAGACATCTCAATTGAGAAAGTTTTTTGCTGCTGTTAAAGAAATAGAGGTTGAAACTAAGGAAAAAGGATGGTCATCAGAACCAAAGGTTCATTTTTATCTGTTAATGCCTAAAATAGCTTATGCAAAGAGTAGGGAATTAATAAGTCATGATTTTTATGATTTACTTAAAATTTCAATGGAAAAGGTTGTAAATGGTAAAGATGAAAGTTCTTTAGAAGACTTTAAAAAATTTACTTTATTTTTAGAATCAATTGTTGCATTTTATAAAGCGAATAAGCCTAGAAGCAGTTAAGGAGATTAAACATGAGTGAATCAAACGAATTTGGATTTCAAGGAAATATTCTAATTGATGGAAAAATTGTGTGTGAAACTGGATTATATATTGGTGAATCTAATGATTCATTAGAGATCGGTGGAATTGATCGTATGGTTATTAGAGATAAAGAATCAGATTTACCTTATATTCCAGGTTCTTCTTTAAAAGGGAAGTTAAGATCTCTTCTTGAATTATATTTTAAAGATTCGACTGATAATATTATTCATCCTAAGAACGATAAAGATAGAGGAAATGCATGTACATGTGGAAAATGTGTCCCATGTCAAATATTTGGATTTAGTAATAATGATGAAGTCAATTTTGAAGGTCCAACAAGAATTATTGTTAGGGATGCCTTTTATGATGATAAAACAAAAAAATTTTGGAAAAATACTGATGATATTTCTAGGGGAACAGAATTAAAAATTGAAAATAGGATTGATAGAATTAAAGGAACTGCAAAAGATCCTAGACCTACCGAAAGAGTTCCTAAAGGTTCTGTATTTACTTTTAACATAGTTTTTAGTATATATTCTAACATTGACAAAGAGAATTTTAAACATATTTTTACTGCAATTGAGTTATTGCAACATAGTTATTTAGGTGGAAGTGGTTCAAGAGGTTATGGACAAGTATCATTTAACAATGTTAATATTATTGAAAGACCTAAATCTTTTTACACTAGTGAAAATGAATATTTTGATAGAGATGGCAATTTGTTATTGGGAAATTTTGAAAAAGAATGTAAAAATTATGTTGAACTGTTTAACATTAAAATAAATCCTGATGAAGAAGGGAATATTAATGGATAAACATTATAAAAGTTGATAGTATGATAATATATATTAAACCTAATTCAACTTTACCTCATTTAAGTTCAGATAAGATCTTTGGTTCCATAATATATGGAATTTCTCAATTATTTCCTGAGAAAGTTGATAAAATTGTAAATTTATTTAATGGTGAAATACCTCCGTTCATTGTTTCTTCTGCATTTCCATTTGTAGAACATGAAGGTAGAAAATTAAAATTTTATCCAAAACCCATGTTAAGATCAAATGATTTTGAAAAATTAGATAAGTCTATGGATATCGCTAAGGAAATCGATAAAATTAAGAAAATAAAGAAGTTTGCTGAAATAGAATTTGTGGATGAAACAATTTTTAATCAGTTGATTAATAATAAAACATCTGATTTAGAGATTTTTGATTCGTTAGGTATTGATTATTTTATTATTGCAGACAAATTTCTCATGAATACGGAAAATAAAAATGTGTTTGAATCTTCAATTAAAGTTCATTCTACTGAAATTCGTCCACAGAATAGCATTAATCGTTTATTAAATTCAACACAATTTTTTTATAGTGAAGGAAATCGTTTTGCAGGTAATAATGGCGTATTTTTCTTAATTAAATTTAATGAAGATTTTAAAAATATTGTTTTGTCTTCTTTGAAATTTTTGCAAGATAGAGGTTTAGGGCATGATATATCTTCAGGAAGAGGACATTTTAATTTTACTCATAGTAATGAAGAGCTAGTTACTAATAATAAAGGTCAATATTTTACTATTTTATCTAGATTTATACCTGATAATAATGATATACAGAATTTATCTGAAAAATCTAATTATTCATTTTATGATACTGGAGTTAAGCAAGGAAGAAAAACTAGTGGACTTTTTAAACAGAAAATTAGATTTTTTAAAGAGGGGTCTGTTTTCCCTATTTATGATAAGTTTTATGGGACAACTGTTCAGCAAAATAATGACTCTGAAGATAAATATGTTGAATATGGGATTCCATTTACTGTTAGATGTATTGGTAGTGATTAAATGAAAGTTAATGTTGAAATTGTAACACCAGTACATATTGGAAGTGGTAGTGAGTACAATAATTTAGAATTTTTAGCATTAGAGAAGAAAAATATAATTATAAGATATAATCTTGAGAAAATTTTTGAATATTTTTATAAAAACCATAAAGATAGTTATAAATATTTTTTAGATTTTATTTCTAAATCTGAAACTTCCTTGAATGACTTTTCAAAAGAACATAAAAATGAAATGAGACCTATTATCAAGAAGAATTTGAAAGAATATTCTACATATTGTTCTTTTTTAAGATATCCTTTAACTAAAGAAGAAATTAATAATAATAAAAGTTGGACAGATATTGATAAAATTAAAGAACATGTAAAAACAAATAATAATGCGTTTATTCCAGGATCTTCACTAAAAGGAGCTATTAGGAATTCCATTTTTTATAATATTTTAAATTTTAATAATAAAAAGGATATATGTAAAATTATAGAGAAGAAGGATAAGAACTTAAATGAATTAATGAAATATTTACATTTCACTGACTCAAAAACTGTTAAAAATGTCGCTGTTTATGGTACTAAGTCATTTGGGACTCAAAGAAACACAACTTCTTTTTTAGAAACTATAGATGAGACAAAAAAATTAAATCAACTTATTAATTTCAATTATTTTACCGATTATGATGAGAATATTCATGATCTAAAGGAAGTTTATAAAAATTTTTTAAATATTGATGTCATTTTTAAAGCAATAAAAACTTTTTCAGATGATATTATAGATAATGAGGTAGATTTTGCATTAGACAATAAGTTAGATGATGTTGTCGATATCTACGATGATTTAAAAAAATTAAATAATAATGAAAATTCTCCTTTATTACGTTTAGGTATGGGTTCAGGCTTTTTAAATATGACTACTTTATTAAAACTTAAAAATTATGATAAAAATTTGTTCAAAGGGTTTAAAAATAAAAATAATTTAGGCAAACCCTATGATTATGATTTTCCAAAAACTAGGAGATACATACTTGGAAATGATAAACCTTTGGGTTGGATTAAATTGAGCAAACAAGAGGAAATAGTATGAAAAAAGCATTATTCATGACAGTTGGAACTGGTACTAAAACAAATAATAATAATAATCATGGTCGAGAGAGTCAAATACAAGGGATTATTTTCACAATTTCTAAAATGAACCCTGAATTTGTTCTATTTTTTGTATCTAAAGAGTCAGAGCAAACTATTGATTTGGTGAAAGAGAAATATTATAAAAAATATAACAATGAATTTGATAAAAAATATAACAGTGATATTGTGTCCTTATCTGATGTGTATGATTTTGATTCATGTTACTTCGAAATTGAAAAAGAATTTCCAAAATATAATGATTTTGATATAAATGTTAGTTTCATTGGTGGAACTAAAATAATGACAAGTTGCATATGTATATGGGCAGGTATTTTTAATAAAAAAATTGTTATTGCTAAAGGAGAACCTGATGAGAACAGAAAAATCAGAAATACTGAATTAGAAATTAAAGAACCTTATGAAATTCAGGACAAAATAAATTTTGACAAATTTAAAGATGCATTTGATAATCATAGATTTGATTTTGCGAAAGAAAAGTTAAAAGATATTAATACTTTGGTTAACAAGGAGTTTTTCATGGAATTATTAGATTTTTATGATACGTGGGATAAATTCAATGATAGAATCGAAATTTCCAATAATAGTGAGAGTAATAAAAAAACGCTTTCATTGAATACTCATTTAAGAAATATAATATCCAAATTAAAAGAGAATGATAACTATGATGAAATTTTAAAAAACTATCCTAATTTTTTCAATCAAATTGAAAAAAATCAACAATTTTTAGATAATAAAATTTCAAAGAATAATAGGAAAATAGCCACGAAAATTAAATTTTATCTTCCTGACTTATTGAACAATATTGAAAGAAGAATAAAAGAAAGAAAATTTGATGATGCTGTTGCAAGATTGTATAGGGCTGTTGAGTTGATCTCTCAAATAAAACTCAATAATTTGGATTTAATAGATTTAAATCGTCTTAAAGATAATAAAGTATTTCATATTAATAAAGAAAGCTTTAAAAAAAAATTATATGAGTATTATGATGATGGTGTTGTGGATTGTATCTTTGATTTTCATGTAAAAAAAGACTTTAAGTCCAAACCACAAGATAAAACATTTCGGCTGGCAATGAATAGCAATTTCTTTCTCTTGGATGATCTTAAAGTTAACTTTGCTAAAAAATTTATTAATGATGAAAAATTCAAAGCAGAAGTACAAAAAAGAAATAATTCTATTTTAGCACACGGTTTAAATCCAATTGATGAAAAAACGGCTAATAATTTGTTTGAGTCAGTATTGGAGTACTCTTTCCATCTCTATCCTAAAATTAAGGATGACATGATTTTAGCTAAATTTCCTGATTTTGGAGGAAATAATGAAAATTAACACATCCTATTTAATATTAAAAACAGACAAACCAGTTAATGAAGGTTCAAATAAAGTAAGAGGATACATTGCAAATACTTTCAAAGATTATTTTTTACTACATAATCATTATAGTGAAAATAGCTACTCTTATTCATACCCTTTAATTCAATATCAAGTATTAGGTGGTCAAGTATCAATTTTAGGTATTGAAGAAGGAGTGAAAACTTTAAAAGAAATTTCAAATGATTTAAATGAACTAAAACTAGAAAACACATACAATATTACAGAGAGGATAATGTATGATAAAACAACGGATATTAAAACTACAAATGATGAAATTCATTATAAATTCTTAAGTCCATGGCTTGCACTAAACACTACAAATTATTCAAAATTTAAGGAACTTAAAATGTGGAAAGATAAAAAGTTATTTTTAAACAATATCTTAATTGGAAATATTCTTTCTATGGCTAAGGGACTTGGAATAATTGTGGATCGAAAGATTTATCCTAAAACTCATTTGGATTCTGAAGTTACAATGTATAAATCTATTATGATGGAAGGATTTACAGGTGAATTCAAAATTAGATTTAAAATTCCTGATTTCTTTGGTTTAGGAAAAGGTGCTAGTCAAGGTTTTGGAACAATTAAAGAAATAATTGGTGATGGAGAGTAATATTTTATAAATAACAGTAAAAGAAGGGCTGATGAAGGAAAATATGATGATAGTATAGCAAGATTGTACGTGCACTTGAATTAATAGCTCAGATTAAACTGAAAATTAATTATAATTTAAAACTTCAAATCCTGATATAAATATAGTAGAAAAATTACTAAAGATTCATCATATATTGAGAATTTAAACCAAAAAATAAAAGATGGTAAAATTAAAATAGGATTAAATGATATTAAATGATGCATTTGAGCTGTTAAAATCTTTTGATAATGATTTAAGAAAAAAAGTTTTCTGGTGAAACTATTATTTCTATATGGTGATTAGTATTCATGAAATCTTCCAAAGCATTTGAATTTTCAAATAGTATTTTTTGATCCTTATTTATGTAAATATTAAAAGTACCATCTATTTTTAATTATAAACAAGGATATTTTTTCTCTTTTTCCATTTTTAGCCTCTTTTTGATATTTTTTTCATGTTGAAAAATTATTTAATATTTCAATACATGTTTAATAATATGTAATATGTTATTTAATTAAATATAATAATCAGTTTTAGTACTAATATTAAATAATAAAATAGTAAATAATAACTTATTACTTAGTTAGTTCTAAACTATTACATAACATATTTAGTATTGTACTATGTGCAATAAGTTATTATGTAATATAGTTAATATATAAACTTTCCAAGAGCATTTGGAAAGTAATATTTTTAATACTCTTATTAAATTAAAGTAATACTAACATATTAAATAATAACTACTTTAAAAATAGTAATAATATTTAGGAAAATAAAAAAAATATTTTAAAATTTATTCATAATTTGAAAAAATAAAAAATTAGGATTATTTCTATGAATTATTCATAATTCTTCCATTTCAAGTTTTGCTTTATTTAAATTATTATCTGGTATAATAAAGAAAATAAATTACATAATTGGTTTGTTTGATCATCATATTACAACAATAGCTGAAAAAGAATTAAGAGGGCATGGTCAAGTTAATAAAAAAAACCTTATTTAATAAATTCTTATTATTCTATCTACTCTATCAAAATCATCATCAAAACTAGCTATTTCAATAATGTTATCTTTTTTCATTAAGTTTACTATTATACTGTCTGTTAATGATAATTTATGATATTTAATTAATATATCCATAGAATCAGTGTATAGATCCATATCTTCAGTTATAATTGTGAAATAATCTAATATTACTTTATAAACTTGTTTACTTGCTTCAACTCCTGCTTTTTTGTTTATTAAAGTTATTGTTTCATTGATAACAGATTGACATGTTATTTTCTCTTTTTTGTCTATAGTTGGGAGTATTTTTTTCGCTTGTTCGTGGTATTGGTCTTTGGGAACAAATAAAGCAACAACATAACTAGTATCAATGAATATCTTATTAGACATTTATATTATTCCTTGTTTCTTAATTTTCTAACTTCTTCCACACTATTAAACGGTTCATCAACTTCAATAATTCCTACTAAATCTTTTAATGATTTATTTTTTTTGTTAGTGTCTGGTTCATTTTTTAATCCTTGTTTTAAATATTCTGTGATTATTTTAGTTTGTGTAGTGCCTTTGTTTAAAGCTACTATTTTAATAGCTTTGACAAGATTATTATCTAAATTTAAAGTGGTTTTAACTTTGTTTTGCATTTTAATTAACTCCTATTTTCTATAAAATTTTTATAACTGTATATATTATTATAAGGTTTATAATATATAAATATTATATTACATAAGGCAATATGAGTTTTTTGTATGTATTTGGATATTGAAACCCCCGAAAACATTATAAAGGAGTTGATTAATATGGATAAAGCATTGGCAAGTGCACAAGCAATAGAAGAACATGTCACACAAAACCCCCTGAAGAATATAGAAAATACCAACAAATAGAAATGTACAAACACGACCAAGCCACACTTTAAAGAATAGCAAAAGAAGAAGGTAGAAATGAAGAAAGGTTAATCATAGCTATTAATTTAAAAAAGAAGTATTGGCACCTAAAATTATAAGTATAGTACGATACCTATTTTTTGACAATATTTATATAGTATAAAATATATAATATTGGTATATGAGTAAAGATTCTAAAGAAGTAGTGGTGCGTCATATTAGTTCTACTGAGCTTAATGATTTGATT
>NZ_LWMT01000004.1 GCF_001639265.1 Methanobrevibacter filiformis | reverse complement strand
AAAAATCATTGTATAGATTGTTATGCTCTTATTTTTTTTAATTTTAGATTTAAAAATTTTTTTTCACAGGAGGTTTTTAGATAATAATTAAACATGTAAATAGTATTTATTAACATGAAAAATAAAAACATTGAAAAATAAAATGACAAGGGGTAAAATTTTGACACAAACCACAAAATCAAAAAATTAATGTTGGTTAATTGGTTAATGTCATTTACATACTTTTTATTATGGTTATTTAATATGCCTACTGAGTATTTGTTAGTAGTTTATATTATATTTATTAATTGTTGGGTATGTTATTATACAAAATAGGGAGAATCATGAAAATTTAAAGTAATAAATATGTGAGGATTTATTATGATGAGCACAAGTCAAATACTAACTAGTAATTTATCAATTAGAAAACAAGAAGAACTATTAAACAAAAAACTAAGATGGTACACTGAATCAAGGAAGGATAGGAGAATGAAGGATAAAATAAGTATTGCGGATAATATTATGAATAGGTTGAATATGCAAGGTACTCAAAGAGAAGAAGTAACATATTTCATTAAAAAAGAATGTCCTAATCTTAAAAAGTTATTAAAGAATTGTAGTAAAGAAAAGATAATTGCTTTAGTGTGTTTTTTTATTCTTAAATCTTATAATAGTAAGGTTAAGTTAGAGAATTATAATGTGTTTAAAGAATTAAAATTAACTGATAGGAATTATGCTAATTTTATGCATAATTTATATTGTTGTAGATGATTTTTACTACTTTTCTTTTTTTTTGTTAGATAGCTATTTCTATTTTATCATAGTTTACTATTGGTATTTTACTATTTTTTCCTCCTTGTTTTAATTCTATTAAACCTTCGTTTTCTAGTTTCTTAATTTTTGGTTGTATTGTTGATATATCTTTGTCTATTATTTTAGCTAATTCTCTTATGGATTTTGGTGTTTTAGATTTAATTAGGTTTAATAATTCAATTTCGTTTTCTCCTATGTTTAATTCGTTGGTGAATAGTGTTTCTGTTAGTTGTATTGTTTCTTCTGGATTGTTTTTTAGGTATTTCCAGTTTTCGAGATCTACATGAAGTATTGTTCTTTTTGTTTTTTGGAATGCTTCTTCTAATTGTTCGTATGAGTTGTATTTTTCTTCCATTTTTTCTATGAATTCTTTTGATGTTTCTTCTTTAATTAATGATATTATCATTTTCTTAGCTCCTCTATTAATTCATTTAATTTTAATGTTTTATTTTTATTCAAGTGGTGCAGGACTATTTTAAGGTTAATTATTCGGTCTTCACTTTTTATGGATTTTTGTATATCGTGGTTTGTGGGATCTGGGTGTATGTGTCCTCCTTTTCCATGATAATTATCAATTACTATTTCATCAGGCATTATGGTTACTGCGCATCCTGTTTTCGTTCTTGAGGAGTATACTATTTTGCCATGTACTTTATATTTGTCTTCGATTTTCATGCAATAATATTTTATGTCAGTTTTATTATATAAATGTAATTGTTATATTAACATCACATTAATATAGTTAATTTAAAAAATCAAAAACATTTTTCCGCTGTGTCCTATATAATAGTGAGGAAGTCTAGTACATCTAAATATTCTGATAAATATGTTTTCCTCAAATGACCCCAAATCCTATATAAATAGCTGTTTTGAATGTGAACATACACATATTGTGTATGATTCTCATCATGATGAACATTACTGTGTTAAATGTGGTTTGGTTTTACAACAAGGGTTTATTAATTATGTCCCTGCACCTGTGGTTGATTTGTTTTCGAATGAAATGTTTTTGGAGTATTATTTGAGTAAAATTTAATATTCCTTTATTTTGTTTGAGTTAAAGCACAAAATAATTAATTAAATCAGACCATATTGGAATTGAAATAATAATAATAATAATATTTTTTTGTGCTGCTTTAACTCAAACATTTTATTTAACTTTATTATTTTAGTAGCAATGAATTTTCTTTTATCTAAACTATAACTATTGCTTAAAAAACCGATTTCAAACTTTGTAGAGGATGTTCCATAATTCTATAAGTCGTTTAAAATCTATTTAATTAATTTTTAAGCATTTTAATTAAATATATATTAAAACAAAGTTATTTTAATCATTTTTAAATATAACATGTTTTCATGATATTTAGAATTTTTGCCAATTTCTATGTAGAATTTATAAAAATATATTGATAAACTGGATTAGAATAGCTAAAATTCAATTTATATAACTAATTAAATATCCATATAATTAATTTATCAACAATATAAGACTCTTAAAATACTTATTTAAGAAAATGAGTCTTAATTAATTATCTATTGAATTATGGGACATCTCCTGTACAACAACAATTAATTACTATTTCGTGATTCTATAATTTTTCATTGCTACTAAAATAATAAAGTTAATTTTATTTTCTTACTTTTTTTTTTACTTATTATCATTTATGGGAGTTTTTTGTTAATGACTGATGAATTATTAAAACGAGAGTTAAAAAACGAATTATACATCTATGAGTATGATAGAAGAGATTTATTTGATAAATGGATTGAAACTGCTAGTATTGAGGATTTAGAGCGAAGTATAAACTTGCATAAAATTAGGGATTTACTTCCAAAAGAGGAGGATTTATAAATGAAAAGTGAGTTACAAGATATGAATAATGGTAATATAATATTCCAAAATGAATCCCTTATAATTTTTGAAAAAAATAGTGTTAAGTGGATTGTTACTAAAGATAATCAAATATTAATGACTGTTAAGGATATTGGTTTACTTGGTGGTAATTTAGATAAAACTAAAAGATATGAGCGTGAATTAAGAAAAGAAGAATTCATAACACCTTACAAGTTAAATGAAGAAAAGTGCATATATGCACATTCTGTTAAAAAGCATTTAACTGGTACAGAACACAGTAAAATGCCAGTATTATATAATTATCCTGCTATTACTCAAATACTCGCAGAATTAAGAACAAAACAATCAAGACAAAGAAACCAACAATTAGGATTATTACAAGAAGAAATAAGAACAAAAGGTTACTTTATAAAAAAAGATTATCAAAGTGAAGCATTGAAATATTTAAAATCAATACGAGCAGAAGCTTCAAATGTTCAAAAAGCACTTAATAGTTTTCTTAAATTAGCAAGAGATTACAATACTGATAATATTAAAGTTAAAATATTCTATTCTACAATGCAAAATAAAATTTATCAATTTGTAACTGGTCAAACATCATCTGAAATAATTTATTCTAGAGCTAACCATAAAAAAGAAAATATGGGGCTTACAACATGGAAAGGTAAAAAAGGAGTTACTAAATCAGATGTGCAAATTGGTAAAAACTATTTAATTGAATTAGAATTAGAATATCTTATTAAAACAGTTAATGCAATGATTGACTTAATAGATTTATATGTTTACCGTGGTGATGATATTACAATAGATTATATTGTAAAAGTATTTGATGAAACTCTTGAGATGATAGCTAGAGAAAAGTTAACTGGATATGGTAAAGTAAGTAGTTCTGAAGCTAAAAATCATGCTAAATATGAGTATGTTCAGTATAAAGATAAATTATTAAGTTGATCCAATACAGGTATTTTTCTATGAATTCTTTAATTGATATGTTATTCTTACTTTTTTTAACTAATGGAGGTCTTTTTTAATGAAGCAAATATCAAATAAATTTAGTAAATTTAACTTTAATAAAGGTAAAGTTATTCTAAATGAAAAAAATAATACTGCGTGGTTTAATCAAATAGCTATTGCAGAATTATATTGTGTAAGTCAACAAAGAGCTAGTAAAATCCTTAAAGAGTTAAAAGAAGACAAATTGATTTGTACAACTAATAGTTGTATAATTGGAGAGGGGTCTAAAGCTACAGTATTCTATGATATAGAATCAGTTAAGTATGTAGGAATTAAAACACGTTCGAATGTCGGAATAGAAGTACAAAAAGAAGTTATTCAATTAAGTGAAGAATATCGTAAGAAAGGAATGATAGTAGATAGTAACAGAGCAGATCCTGGTAAATTAATTGACAAAACTATTGAAACATACCAGAAAAAAGGACACAGCACAGAATGGATAATTCAAAGACTTAAAACAATAGGATATAGGAAAGAATTAGGGGATAAATTAAAAGAAGCTGGAATTAAAGATAAAGAATATGGAATAATAACTAATACTTTGTACAAGGCATGGAGTGGATTAACAGCAAGAGGGTATAGGGATTTGAAAAGATTAAAAAAGAAAGATAATTTAAGAGATCATTTCACAACTCCAGAACTTATTTGTACAGAAGTGTCTGAATCAGTTACTAAATATTTAATGGATCTTGAAAAACCTACGGGATTTAGAGATTGTAATAAAGTTGCAATTAATGGAGGAGAAGTAGCTTATAATCTTAAACGAGATATTGAACTTCGAACTGGTAAGAATGTTGTAACTGAAAATAATAACTTACTGAGATAAGCAAAGTTTACCCCTGAAAAATAAAAGGATCTAAAAATCATGCTAAATATGAGTATGTTCAGTATAAAGAGAAATTATTAAGTTGATCCATTATGAAATCTTTAAAGAAAACTAACCATATTATTAAATTTATAACTGCTATGATAGCTATAATGATAGCAGTATTGCCACAAGTAATTCAATTATTACAAGAGTATAAAACAATCACTTTAATTTTATCAATATTATTATTAATCTTAACTCAATCCTTTGATCAATTAAGCACTGAATCAAGAGTAATAAGGGCTGAAGAGTTAAAAGAGGAAGAAATACATAAGGATTGTCAATCCAACAATCAATAAATTAATTATCATATTTGGGGAAGAAAACAAATCAAAAGGAGTAAAATATAAAATGAAAGAATTAAACACCCCAGAATTCCCCAAAGAACTATACAAATCAATAGGATACGAAAAAACACTATGGCTATGTGGATTCGTAAAAACCATGCTAACCTCCATACTAACAACAGTAGCAGGAGCATTAATCATAAATGGAATAATTGAACATCCATTCATGATACAAAAACAAGAACAGAGCATCCTCTTAGGAACATTACTCATTTTAATAGCTATATTTATTGTTATAGCTATTGATTTATATAAAAAACAATCTAAGATTAAGGAGTTAGCTATTATAAATCAAACTATTGAGGATAGGGCCACTGAGATAGCTACAGAATTAGTACTTAAAAAATTAGAAGCTATTGAAAAAGAAAAATTAGATGATTAAAATATAATGCTAAAATAAAAAAAATGAAAATCTTTTCAATGTTGAACCCTTGCCAAACCTTGCCAAACCTTGCCAATGAAATGTGTATAATATGCCACCAAAACCAGCTATTGAAATGTCCATTCATAGAAATGAAATAATTGAACTATTATTAAATGGTGCAAGTTCAAGATACGTTTCAGATTACTTACTAAATAAATATAATGAGAAGATAAGCAAGACTTCAATTAATAACTATAAAAAAAACCATCTTAATATTACTGGTAAAGCTACAGAAAAATATATTGAAAAAAAATCTAAAGAAAAATCTAAAAAAAAGATTGTTAATAATGCTATTAAAAAAGAAATCAGTGCTATTGAGAAAATAGATGAAACAGTTAATAAAGTTGTTACTGGTATAGAGTTATTAGATGCTATAATTGAAGATGCTATGAATATTACATTAAATACTAATGATTTATATTCTGATGAAAGAACAAAGCAGTTAGATATTGAAAGACATAAATTAGCAATTAAAAATAGTGCTGTTAATGCTGTTAAAGTTAAATCTGATATTTTGAAAAGTGATGAAGTTAATGTTAGTGTTAATGTGAAAAGTAAATTAGAATCTTCACAGAAAATATTAATGCAACATGAATTTGTTGATCTAACTAGGAAATTGTTAGAAAGTGCTAATAATGAAAGCAAAAGCTGAAGATATTCCTTCAGATCCTGGCAGTTTTGCTATGTGGGCAAGTGAAGGAACATGGCAACCTTCAAAGCATTTAATATTAATCATAGAATTATTATTATATGTTATTCAAGGCCGTTTAAGCCGTTTAATGATATTCATGCCTCCCAGACATGGTAAATCTTTATTGGTTTCTCATTATTTTTTAACATGGTTTTTAGGGCATTTTCCAGATAAAAGAGTTATTTTAGCTACTCATTCCGCAAATTTCAGTCGTAGATGGGGTCGTAGAGCTAGAAACTTACTTAAAAAAATAGGGATTGATCTATTTCCTGTTCCAATTGAGTTAGCTGAAGACAGCACAGCTGCCCATCAATGGGATATTAAAAATCATAGTGGAGGACTTTTAACCACGGGTACTGGAGGATCGATACTTGGTGAAGGTGCACATGGATTTTTGATAGATGATCCTACTAAAGGGTTTAAAAAAGCAAGATCTAAGGTTCATCAAGAAGAGTTAAATGATTGGTGGTTTACAGAAGCAAAAACTAGATTAGATACTGATATTGCAACTGGGATTAAACCATGGGTTGTTGGTATATGGCAGAGATTAAATGTACAGGATTTAGCAGGGCAAATATTAGAAACTGAACCTCAAATTTCTTTTAAAGAAGCGATTGAAATATTAAGAAATGGAGGTTCCATTCCTTATGGTACTTGGGTTATTTGTAATACTCCTGCAATAGCAAAAGAAAATGATGTTTTAGGTAGAGATAAAGGTGAAGCATTATGGTCTGATAAAGTTCCCATTGAAGAGCTTAAAGCTATTAAAAAACAAATGGGATCATTCAGATTTGAAGCAGTTTACCAAGGAGAACCAAAAACACCTGATGGAGATGTCTTTAAAAGAATATGGTTCAGTAAATCTAGAATAGCTAAAGAAGAAATCATAAAATTAACTGAAGAATTACCAAAATTAAGATACTGGGATTTTGCAGCTAGCGGTGAAGATGGAGATGCAACAGCAGGATTATTATCCTCATGGGATGGAGAATATTTATACTTCATTAAACTCAAACACGCTAAACTATCACCTAAAGCAGTGATAACCACATTTGAACAAACCAGTATCCATGATACTAAGAAAACAATCATACAAATTGAACAGGAGCCAGGTGGAATGAGTAAACTATTAATCCAAAAATTCAGACAAATCAAAGAATTAAAAGGATTCCGTATTCTACCTGATAAAGTCAGTAAAGCAGGAGATAAATTAACAAGATCATTTGATCTTCAAGCACTAGCAGAAGATGATAAAATCCAAATAAGTGATGATATTTTTGATGAGATTGTTGATGAATTATGTGAATTTACTGGTGAAGATGGAGGAGTGGATAATATTACTGATACTGCAACAGGTTCTGCAAGATACTGGCTTAAACCAAAAAGGAGAAGAATAGTATGACACAATCACACTCATTTATAGTAACTAAAAATGGTTCCGAATGGGATTTAGTTGAAAATGATGTTCTTGAGAAATATGCTATTAAAACAGAAGGTTCAGAACAGATAAATGAAGAACAAATGTTTAATGAGATTGATGGAGTACTAACACCTCTTTATGATCCTAGTAAATTAATTAATTTATTAGAGCTGAGCACATGGCATGAACGTTGCGTTGATGCCATAGCTAGTGATGCTTCTGGTAAAGCTTGGGCACTTAAACCAAAATCAAACATCACTAATCCATCCATGGAAGAAAAAATCAGGGCGGAAGATTTTTTCAAAAGGATCAGACCTTCAATAACTAAATTATTATACAAACGTACATATGATACAAGAGCAGTAGGTTATGGTGCTTTTGAAGTTATAAGGGAAAATGGTCGTGATTCAAAAGTAATTGACCTGAAATACATACCTTCTCACACAATAAGAAGATTAGATGATGGTGTGAGAGTTGTTCAGCAAGTAGGTATGAAGAAAGTCTACTTTGTAATGATGGATAAAAATAAAGAAAAATATGGTAAAAATGAACATTACTATGATGTAGATTATAAAACTGGTTTAAAATCATACACTCCACTACCTGAAACTCAAAGAGCAAATGAAATAATTTTCACTAATATACACACACCACGTAGTAAATATTATGGTCAATCTAAGATAATTCCTGCAATAAGAGTTATTTATGGAGATATACATCGTGCTAATTATAATGCATCATTCTTTAAAAATTATGGTATGCCTGCTTTTAGTGTAGTAGTAACGGGGGATTTTGAACCTGATCCTGTACCAAGTGATGAGAATTATGATGAAAAGAAGACTTTAAAGTATAATATTAAAAAACAATTACAAGAAATTATTAAAAATCCTCACTCAGCACTAACAGTAATGGTTCCCACACGCGTAGGAATGGAGGAAAGTCGTGTTCAGGTTGAAATAAAACCATTAAGTGTTGATACTAAAGAAGCTAGTTTCAGATTGTATCGTAAAGATAACAGGGATGAGATAATAGCTGCTCATGGGATGGATCCTAATAGGCTGGGAATAACAGAGTCTGGAAAGTTAAATGGTTCTAATAGTGAAGAGTTAGATAATGCGTATAAAACAACTGTTATTGAGAATATTAAAAAGGATAATGAGGACGATATTAATTATTATATCTTACAAATAGGCTTGGATATTCATGATTGGGAATTTGAAATTATTGATCAAGATCAAAAACGTTTTGACCAGGAATGGGTTAAAGTTAAAGAAGCCTTAGAAATAGGGTTCATGACGATTAATGAAGCTCGTGAAGAAGTAGGTGAGCATTTCAATATTACAAGTAAAGATGATACAAGACTTGATGAGCATTATTATCATGGTCAATTATTAGGTGGTCGCTACGAAGTAAAAGGTGCTGGTAGTGTTTATAATGCGTTGGAGAATGATTTAATAGGTGAAGGTGTTGCTAATGATGGTGGAACAGCAAATAAGTATGAAGATTCAGCAATCATTAGGAGTATTAAACGCCTTAGAAGAACAAGAAAAATACCGTGACCAATTAGAAATAGATCTAAGAAATGATTTATACATTTTTTGGGATGATGTTGAAAAAGAAATAATAGCTAATATTAATAATTCTAGTGAAATATTAAGTAACTATCTTGAAAAATATCATGATTTGTTATTAGTTTATTCTCATTTAGCTTATAAAAATGGTGCAGAGTACACATCAAATATTGCAAGTTTAATAGAAAAAGGACTGTGTCAAAAACTTCAGGGTGAACAAGTGAAAAAATTCAATGAAAAGTACAACATATACATGTAATGTTCAGTATAATTCAAAAAAAGTGAGTATAATAACATTAATTAAATGGAGGAAGAATA
>NZ_LWMT01000003.1 GCF_001639265.1 Methanobrevibacter filiformis | reverse complement strand
GCCTTTTCAAGTTTACGACCAGACCTTATACCATCAATCTGACCCATAAGAATATTTCTAGCAAGCATTCTCCTAGAATAAGCTTTCTTACCTGGAGTATCAGCATATTTAGAATGCAAATCACCAAAATCATACCGACTAACCAATTCCTCAATAAAAAAACAAATATGATTATCTGGAATAAAGTCCCTCAAATTTAAAGGAAGTAAAAATACCTGACCAATACTATCTTCATGCAAAACCATAAACACCAACTCAACAAAAACTAAAAAACATTAATACTATATTACACCCCATAATATTTAAAACTAAGCATAACTAAAAAGAATCAAAAAATAATTATTGCACAGCCAACTTTATATTTTCGTAATACTATTTTTATTATTTATTTTAATATTAGTAATAATTATTAAATTTAAATAAATTAATACTTATATTATTAATTATCAATATAATTTAGAGTGTTAATAAATATCTTTAAAATTAATTATTTTTATTATCTTACAATTTTTTCAACTGATTATTATGTTTGAAATATTTAAAGAATTAGGGTATCAAAAAAGAAAGTGTGAAACTTGTGGTAGTGATTTTTGGTCTATAAATGAGAGATCTACATGTGGGGATGCTCCATGTGATGAGTATGAGTTCATTGGAGATCCTCCAACAGATAATAGCTATAATCTATATGAGATTCAAAAAACATTCACTGAATTTTTTGAAAACAGGAACCACACATATACTACACGTTATCCAGTTCTTGCGAAAAGATGGAGAGATGATGTATTTTTAGTTGGAGCTTCAATATATGACTTCCAACCATGGGTAACATCTGGTTTAATGGAACCTCCAGCCAATCCTTTAACAATTGCTCAACCAGCTATTCGTCTAAATGATGTTGATAATGTTGGAAGAACTGGAAGACACATGACATGTTTTACTATGGGAGCTCATCATGCATTTAATAGTCCTGAAAGAGAAATATATTGGGATAATGAAACAATAAAGCTTTGTCATGATTTTATAGAAAGCATAGGAATAGCTGGTGAGGAAATTACATTTATTGAATCATGGTGGGAAGGTGGTGGAAATGCTGGGCCATGTTTAGAAGTCTGTGTTAGGGGAGTTGAGCTTGCAACACTTGTTTTCATGCAATACAAGATATTACCTAATGGTGAAAAAGAAGAAATTCCTCTTAGGACTGTTGATACAGGTTATGGATTAGAAAGATTTGCATGGATATCTCAAGGGACTCCTACTGCTTATGATGCATGTTTTGCACCAGTTGTGGATAAATTAAAAGAAATAACCTCAGTAAATGTTAATGAGACAATTTTAGCTGAAAATGCTCAAATAGCTGGAATGATGGATATTGAAACTTTTGCAGATATTAGAGTTCTTCGTAAAACAGTAGCAGAGAAACTAAATATTACAGTTGAAGAATTACTTCGCTCAGCAGAACCAATGGAAGCAATATACATAATAGCTGACCATACAAGATGCTTAGCATTTATGATATCTGATGGTATAATACCTTCAAATGTTAAAGAAGGATATCTTGCTCGTCTCGTACTTAGACGGACTATACGATTTATGAAAGAACTTAAAATAGAAGAATCTTTAGCAGAAATAATGAAAATTCAATTAGAGTTCTTAACAAAATTTTATCCAGAAATTAAGGATTCTTATAATCATATAATGAATATTATTAATATTGAAGAGAAAAGATACTTTAAAACAATTGAAAAAGGGGAAAAAATAGTTAAAAGAACTATTAAGAACCTTAAAAAACAAAACACAAATGAAATGCCTCTTGAAACATTAATGAATCTATATGATGCCCATGGAATGCCTCCAGAAACAGTTAAAGAAATAGCTATTAACAATAATTTCACAGTAAACATTCCAGATAATTTTTTCACACTTATAGCTGATTCTCACACAGAAGAAACTCACGCAGAAAAAGAAATATTGGATATTAGCTATCCTGAAACAGAATTGTTATTCTATGATAATTTTAATCGTGTAGAAGCTAAATCTAAGCTTATTGGTGTTGAAGAAATTAAAGATAACTTATATTTAATTTTTGATAAAACAGTATTCTATCCAGAAGGTGGAGGTCAACCTTCAGACCTTGGAAAAGTTTTTATAACTGATGATAACAACAATACTATTGATATATCTATTTCTCATACAGAAAAAGTTGATGGGGTTGTTTTACATCAGGTATTTATTGACGAAGGTAATAATGATTATCTTAAATTAAATAAAACCTATTTAGATAACTTTGTAGGTAAAACTGTAATTGGAATTATTGATTGGGATAGACGAATTGCTCTTGCAAGAAATCATACGGCGACTCATTTGATAATAGCTGCTTCAAAAGAAGTTTTAGGGAGTCATATTTGGCAAGCAGGTGCTCAAAAGGGGCTTAATCATTCTAGATTAGATTTATCTCATTATAAACGTATTTCTCAAGAAGAACTAGATGAAATCGAGAAAATAGCTAATGGATATGTAATGGATAATCTCAAAGTAGATACTACTTTCATGAGTAGAACTGAAGCAGAGAAAACTTATGGTTTGAATCTATATCAAGGTGGAATAGTTCCAGGCTCTATTATACGAGTTGTAAAAGTATGTAATATTGATATAGCTGATGGTGATATGTCTAATATTGTATCTAATAATACTAATAATACTATTGCTATTAATAATAATACTAATAACAATAATACTAATAATACTACTAATAATACTAGTAATAATACTAGTAATAATAATTCTTACATTGATGTACAAGCATGTGCAGGAACTCATGTACTTAATACTGGAGATATTGGACTTATTAAATTAAACAAAACAGAGAGAGTTCAAGATGGCGTTGAGAGATTAGATTTCTCAGCAGGAATGGCTGCAATTGAGTCAATGGAAAGAAATGATAGCTATTTAAGAGAAAGTTCTTCTATTCTTAAAGTAAACAATGAACAACTTCCAAAAACATGTGATAGGTTCTTTAGTGAATGGAAATCTTATAAAAACGAAATACAAAAACTACAAAAAGAAATAGCTAACCTCAAAGCAAGTAATATTGAAAATGACATTATAGAAATTAAAGGATTAAAAGTTCTAACTCAAGCTTTAGATGGAGATATTAAAGAAATACAAAAAATAGCTACTGATTTCACTGATAACAAGAAAGTAGATGTAATTGTTATTGGAAATAAAAGTGGGAATATTGTAGCTGCAGTATCACAAATAGCTATTGATAATGGAATTAAAGCAAATGACTTAATTAAACAGTTGGCTCCAATACTTGGTGGTGGTGGAGGAGGAAGACCTAACTTAGCACAAGGTGCAGGTCCAAAAGAAGATAAGATTCAAGAAGCTTTGGATTTAGCTATTAAGCTGATTGAAAATTAATTTTGTTATTTTCATATTTCATCTATTTTATTATTTTTTAGACGATTATTATTACTTATTTTTCATGAAAAAATTAATAGAGAGATTAGTATGATTAAAATAAAATTAATAAGAAATATTAAAAGAAAAGACTTAATAACAGAATATGAAATAAAATACAAAAACATGAAAGAGTTGCGAAAATTATCTGAAAAAACTCCCGAAGATATAAACTTAGACCTTGACTTAGATGAATGGGAATATTCACTAACTCATCCAGAGGAGATATTAGAACAAACTAGAATAATATACAACCCTAAATTTTCATCAAATGATCTTGAATATTAGGCAGATGAAATTTCAACTATCTGGAATTTTCAGGTAGTTCAAAAAGCTAACTTTTATTTATAAATACAATATAACAATTGTTAATATTTAAATAATATCATTGTTATATTACAATATGTGTTACTTAATTTAAAAATTTATTTAAGTATATTTAACAAATGTTTTTATTATTAGTTAATTTAAAGAGGATTTTTATGGAATATGATTTAATAATTGGTAGATATGGAGAAGTGGGACTTAAAAGTCCTAGAGTTAGAGGTAGATTTGAGAGAAAGTTGGTTTCTAATATAAAAGCAAAACTTAAATGTGAAATCAGGGTAAGCCAAGCAAGATTTTACATATCTCCTGAAAATTTTGAAGAAGGGCTTGAAAAATTGGATAAAATATTTGGGATAGTTTCATATTCTCCAGCTATTTCTTTAAAAACAGATTTAGAAGAAATAGATAAATATTTAACTGAATATGTTGGGGAACTTGAAAAAGAAGGACTTATTACATCAGAAACACCTTTTGCAATAAGATGCAGACGTGTTGGAACTCATGAAATGTCTTCTCAAGAATTTGCAGCATATGCTGGTGGAGTTGTAATTGAAAAAATAGGAGCTCCTGTTAATTTATCAAATCCAGAGATTACAATATATTTAGAAGTAAGGGAAGATGAAACTTACATTTATCATAAAAAGATTCCAGGACCTGGCGGATTACCTTTAGGTTCGCAAGGAAGGCTTGTAGCACTCATATCAAGTGGAATAGACTCACCAGTAGCTGCTTATCTCATGATGAAGAGAGGATGTGCTGTAACAGCTATTCATTTTAATAATGATCCTTTTTCAGGACCACAAGTCACTGAAAATTTTAATAGACTTATAGATCAGTTAAATGAATACTCTTCAGGATATCCAATAAGGAGAAAAATTGTTAAATATGGTGAATACCTTCAAAAGGCTAAAGATGAAGCTCCAGAAAAATTAACATGTGTATTATGTAAATCTGGAATGTATAAAATAGCTAGTGAAGTTGCCAAAAAAGAAAAAGCTTTAGGAATCATTGATGGAAGTAGTGTAGGTCAAGTAGCTTCTCAAACCCTTCCAAATATATTAGCTACAAGAGAAAATGCAGAATTCCCTATTCTAAGTCCATTAATTGGTCTGGATAAGGTAGAAATTGAAAAAATAGCTAAAAAAATAGGAACTTTCCCAATTTCAGAATTAAATGATGGTGGTTGCTCAGCAGTACCAAAATACCCAGAGACAAATGCTGATTTAGGGAGAGTTCATGAATCAATCGAAGCAATGGATCAAGATGCTGAGGTTAAAAAAGTTATTGATAATTTGTATCCTAATTAATATCTAACTTTTTTTATTTTTTTTAATTCTAAATATTTTTATTCTAAATTATAATTAATATAGAAATTTATATGTATAACTTTTGTATACGATAAATTTAATTATTTTTCACTAAATATTTCTTATAAACTGTGTGTAAAAATTTTTCCTCCTGGAAAATAAATTATTACTAAAATCATGATTCCTGATAACTTTAAATCATTACAGTTTCTGTCGAATATGTTACATTAACTATCCTAATTTATTATTATATATTTTAGTTCGCGGCTGACTTTTTAAGATTGTTATTCCTTAAAAAACATCTTTATTGACTAAATTACTAATAATTAGTATGCATTTTATAATAAAATATAATGCTAACTTTCTCAGGATGCAAAATTTTTACATAATCATAAACTTAATCATAAAGAAATATGCATAAACTCATGATCTAATTAAGTTAAAATAATGTGTTTTATGCCTAGATTCAGAACTTAAATCAAAAAATAATAAATTGATGGATAAATTTTGGAGTGTAATTACTCTCCATATTAATTTAGAACAGCATGATATATGTTAATAATACACTAAAATTTAAAAAGGATGCATATCAATGGAAGAAAAAGACATTAAATTAACTGAAACACTACTATACACTGGACCAGATGGCGCCGTAACATTAGAAGTAATAATAGACCAAGAAAACCAAACAATGTGGGCTAGTCAAAAAACTATGGCTGAATTATTTCAAAAAGATAGAAATACTATTAGTGAACATATTCAAAATATTTTTAAGACAGGTGAATTAGATGAAAATTCAGTTGCCCGGAAATTCCGGTTAACTGCATCGGATGGTAAAAAATATAATACTCAAGTATATAATCTTGATGTTATGATTTCAGTAGGTTATCGAGTAAACTCTAAACAAGGTACACAATTTAGGATATGGGCTACAAACATCTTAAAAGATTACATGATTAAAGGATTCGCCTTAGACGATGAATTATTGAAAAATGGTACAAGATTTGGTAAAGATTACTTCGATGAACTACTCGAAAGAATTAGAAAAATAAGGACATCAGAAAGAAGATTTAACCAGAAAATCACTGATATTTATGCAACAAGTTATGATTACAACCTAAACGCTGAGGTTACAAAAGATTTTTTTGCAAATGTCCAGAATAAACTAATTTTTGCTGTAAGTGGCAACACGGCTGCTGAAATAATTGCAAGTAGAGCAGATAGTGAAAAACCACACATGGGATTAACAAATTGGAAAGATCCTCAAGGTCAAATTTTAATGAGTGATATTGTAATATCTAAGAATTATCTTAATAAAACTGAATTAGATAATTTAAATCGCATTGTTGAGGGATTTTTATTATTAGCTGAGCTTAGAGCTAAAAATCAGATTCCTACAAGCATGAAACAGTGGAAAACTGTTTTAAATGATTATATAAAATTAAATCAACTACCTATTTTAGAAAATAAAGGAAAAATCACATCTAAGATAGCTATAGATATTGCAAAGAAACATTATGAAAAGTTCATTGTTTTTCATGATAAAGAGTTTCAATCTGATTTTGATAAAATGATTGATGAAATAAAAAGAATTGAAGGTAAAAATTTATAATGATTATGTATGGAGGATTACATGTTAAATCCAGAAATTATATTGAACATCCAAAACTCTCATCACTGCTGAGAGAAATTACTTGGTTTCATAATTTAGCTATTTTTAAATGTTTATATATTGTTAATTTCATATAATATAACTAAAATAAAGAAAATTAAAGCTTAATTAAAAAGATAACGAAATATTTAAAACTATAATATTAAATTGTCATGATACTATAGAAGAAATACACCAAATGGAATGAATTGGAAAATAATAAACACATTGAATAATTATTTTAATTGTATACAAAACTTATACAGCATTTAAAAACAATATGTTTAACAAAACATTTTTCGCAATGATCATTTTCCAATTCTTGAGAAAATAGCGAAAATTAGAGAAATCTCTGATTTATCATTTTTCAAAAGTTTTAAGTCTAATTATTATTTAATAATAATCATATAATTTTAATCAATAAATAAAGAGGAAGAAAAATGTCAAAAATTAGAAAAGAAAAACTTTTAAGAAGATTAAATAAAGAATATCAAGCATCTAATTATGTAAAAACTGTTAAAATAGCGAATCAGATATTGAAAGCATATCCGAAGGAAAATAAGGCATATTTATCTAAAATAATTTCTTTATTCTATTTAGATAAAAGAGAGGAATGTTTAAAAACTTTTAAACAAGCTTTAAACTCTAATTCTGAGGATAAGGATTTTATTCATGATATTGCTCAATTGTTACGTGATTTTGCTGAAAATGAAGAAGCATTAGCAATTTTTGAAAAAACTTTTAAATCAAATCCTGAAAATAACGTGATTATGGAACATTTGATATATACTTTGGTGGATATGGGAGGTCTTAAAAAAGCATTCAATTTTATTGATAATTTTCCAAAAGAGCATCCTTTATACTTAGAATGTTTATTTTTCAAGGCACATTTATTTTCAAATGAACTAATGTATGAAGAATCTTTAGATATTTGCAATAATGTATTAAAGCATGATCCTTATCATTTAAATGCACTTTCTAAAAAAGTTTTTGTTTTGAATCATTTGAAAAGACCTGAAGAAGCATATGAAGTACTAGAGTTTAGAATTAAAAATAATCTACGTCCAAAATGGGCTAAAGTAGATAAGGCTCTTTATTTTGCAGGTAAAGATAAAATGTCTGATGCTTTAGATATTCTTGATGAAATTCTTAAGGAAGATCCTAATTTTGCTTATGCTTTATCCACTAAAGCTGCTTTTTTACATAATGCAGATGATAATGTTTTGGCATTAGAGTATATTAATAAGGCTTTGGAAAATGTAGATTATAGAGGACATGATTCTACTTTAGTTACTAAATCATTAATATTAGCTAGTCTTGGATCCTATGATGAAGCATTTGATTGTTTAGATGAAATTACTAATGATAATATTGATATAGATGGAGTTATAGAAAAGATAAAAAGAATTAAATCTTTGGGAAGAATTAAAAAAGCATTAACTAATTTAATATGAATCTGGTATATATTTAAATAGCTTGTCATGATTTAATTCATTTAATTTCACTAAAATGAACCATGATTAATATTATTAGTCAATTAAATAAGTTATTTGAAAAGTGGAATAAAATATTCAGGCTATCTAGAGAGGAAAAAAGTGAAGAATAATAAAAATTTTGGTTATAGCTATGATGTTTTATCTGATGCAGTAACTATTAATCCACATAATAATAGGGAATATTATGATACCATAACTTTAGATAAAAATATTATAATTGATATAGATAAAACAGGATTCCCTACTGTGATTGAAATATTAGATTTTAGTAAAATATTAGATATTGAAAAATATCTTTTAGAAAAAAGTTCACTAAATAATCTGCAAATAAATAAAGATGGTAAAAATATTATAATAAGAATTATTATAGAGGTCTCTACTCCAAGGCTTGACGAAATAAAAACTTCAAACAATTATTCAATTAATAAAGGACTTACTGAGTTAATTATTGAAGAAAATATTAAATAAATAGTAGTTACTTAGCACTGTAAATAAAACTTGGGATTTTTGATTTTGCACTTTGTTGTGTTATCCTTAGATATTTTAGGATGAATTTAAAATTATCTTCCATTTTTACTTTTTTGAGTTTGAACAAAAGCTATTCTAAAATTTAAGCATTTTAAATATGATGAATGCTTTTATTAATTTTAAAATTATTAGGAAGTATAATAAAGAATTAATTCAATTCTTTGATAAATATAAAGATGTTGAAGGCATATTTGCAACGGTAAAACAAACATCTTCAAAAAATAGTAATAAATATGCAAATAGTCTGGATAATAATGAAAAAGAAAACAATTATTGGATTGATGAGGATTATGAGATTTTAGATTTTGAAAATCTTAGGGATTATGTAATTAAAGAAGAAAAAAATAAGAACCATGTTATTGTTGATGCAATAGAATATTATATTAAAAATGGAGTGCTTAATATAGTTTTAATCGATTGGCTGTGCAATAATTATTTTTTGATTCTTTTTAGTTATGCTTAGTTTTAAATATTATGGGGTGTAATATATTATTAGTGTTTTTTAGTTTTTGTTGAGTTGGTGTTTATGGTTTTGCATGAAGAT
>NZ_LWMT01000002.1 GCF_001639265.1 Methanobrevibacter filiformis | reverse complement strand
GACACACAAGACTAACAATATCAAGAATAAAAAACATGCTAAAAGAAAAATAAGAATATAAACAAAAAACATCACAACATTACACACTACATATCTAACATGAAAAATCCTTAACTTAACAGCTGTGGCTTTTTAATATTTTTATTATATCTAAAAATGTATAATAGCTTAATTGTTTTATACATAAAAATGTATAATCATTTATATAAGGATAAACATAAATTTAAGTAATATATAAATTATAAAAATTGGAAGCGTTTAAATGGTTTTTGATGAAGAACTAAATAGCTATATTAAATCTAAAAAAAGGGAAATTAACAAGCAAATAGTTAAAATAAAAGATTTTAATCATAGAGACGAATATTTTAAAGTAAAGAAATATTTAGATGACTATCTTGAAGGTGTCTTAGAAAAAAGATTTATTGTGCTTCCAGGTCTTAGAGGTATTGGAAAATCTACAATAGTCTATCAGTTAATGGATTACTTAATAAACACGAAAAATGTAAGTCAAAAAAATGTTTTATATCTAACAATGGATGGTTTAACAAGTTATTTTCAAACAGATTTATTACATACAATTGATATTTTTTTAGAAAAGACACATAAAATAGACAAAATAAATTTAGATAAAAAGATTTTTGTTTTCGTAGATGAATGCCATTTTGATAAAAAATGGGCAATATCTGGAAAAATAATATATGATATTAATCCAAATATTTTTTTCCTATTTACAGGTTCTTCTAACATTAACTTAGAAATCAACACTGAAGTTGCAAGAAGAATGTTTAAAGAACAAATATTTCCAAATAACTTTAAAGATTACTTACTATTAAAACATGAGATTTCTTTTAATTGTGATTTCACAAAAGAATTGAAAAACATGATTTATTTTGGAAATAATAAGTTCATCAATAGAGCTATTGATTGTGAGGAAATAGTTCATGAAAAATTAACCTGTTTAAACAACGACTCAAAAATTGAATTCGAAAAGTTTTTAAAATCATACGGTTTTCCATCTACTTTAAATTTAGATGAAGAAGAAGCTTACTTACAGATTAACACAATTATCAGCAATATTGTAGAAAAAGATATTTTTCCAGTTAAATCATTTAACACATCAACCATAGATGTTATTCGAAGAATAATACTTTATATTGCACTTCAAAAACCAGGTACAACATCTCATCAAAAAATAGCTAATTATCTATCTATTTCACCAACAACTGTTAGAGAAATTTTAGATGTATTAGAAAAAACACAGTTAATTTTTAATATAAAGCCATATGGAGGAGGAGGTAAAATTCTTAAAAAATCATGGAATTATTATTTTTTATCCCCTTCATTAAAAGCAGCTATAAATTTTGAAATTGGAAGATATGATTTAGATAGTGAAGAATGTTTAGGTATTTTAGCAGAAAATTTGGTGGCAAGTGCATTGTATAAAATGACAAAAGTGGATTTTAAATACATGGGTTTATTTTATCCTCCAAATAAAGGTAGTTCAAATTTTATTATTAGAACCAAATTTGATGATGTTATACCAATAGAAGTAGGAATAGGTAAAAAAACTAAAAGCCAAATAATAAAAGATATGAATAAATATGATTCTAAATATGGAATCTTAGTTTCAAATAGATATGAACAAATAACTCATATAGATAATATAATCCATATTCCATTAATGAGCTTTAGCTTTATCTAAATTTTCCATAAAAAACAAAATAAAGGTTATATTAAGCGTTATATATTATTATTTGATGAAAATACTGTTAACATTAAAAAAAAGTAAATGCGATTGTTTTAATGGATAATATTAATGTAAAATCGAGATTACAGAAGATCTTAGTACTTTAAGAAAAAATCTTTTAGACAGGAACTAGGAAACAATATTTTAAATTCAGGAAATTAAAATTTAACTAAATATTAAATGATAAAAATTCTCCAAAATTACTTTCTTTAAATTGTTTAATAGTTGATGTTTTATTTGTTAATTTTATTTTTATTATATGATCTCCATAATACAATAAATAATCATTTGATTGTAAAGAGGGTGTTATTGAGTCTCCATAAACTCCATTGATGAAAATTGTGTAAGATTTATTGTTGTCAAATACCCCATAACCCTTTGTAAATAGCTGATTATTAATATATACTTCAAAAATGCTTCCATTTGATGCTTTTGAATTAATTATGAAATTTTCTGTCAGTAATGGTGTGTTATTCGTTAAATTAGAATCAATAGAAGAATCAGATGTATTATTAAATGTTGAATTTGTTATGAGTCTTGAAACTTCAGTTTTTTCAAATAAACTTCTAATCTTTCCATCAGATATAACATCCCTAACTGCAATATCTAAATATTCTCTTACATTTGAAGGCATCCTTATTATATTATTTTCTCCTAACCTTGTTTCATTAATAGTGTATGATTCTCCCCTTATTAAAATGATATCACCATATTCTAGTTCTAATGTTCTTCTTGCATCCTCCGGCATTCTTATTATGTTTAATTCGTTTTCAAGTGCACTATCCACTGTGTAAGGACCTCTTACATACATTGTCTGCTGGTCATCAGCACTTGGAAATATTATAAGATGTCTTGAAGTTGGTTCTATTGAGATTTCACCATCAGTAATGCTTGCTGCACTTAGAAAAGTAGATATCATTATGATTAAAACCACTCCAGAAACAATTACAGGAAAATGCATCTTTACAAAAGATTTCAAAAGATTTCTCTTATTTCCTTTTTTATTATATATATAAATACTACTTCTAATAAGTCGGAATAAGTAATATAATGAAACTATAAATCCAATAATTGATAATATAGCTCCAATTTCAAGTGGAATTCCCTGTACAAAAAATATGGTGAAAAGCCCTAAAATTATAAGAGATAATCCTAAAATAGCTGATCTAATATAATTTCCTAAGGTATCAATCATTGTGACCCTACCATATTCCAATGCACGATCCACTATTGTTCTTACAACCTCGTTTGCCATTTCATGTAGGTTAGATAAAGGTGATAAATCATGTTTTATCTCTCCAATGTCCACCTCAGTTATATTTATACCATGAGCATCTGCATCAAGGACTATTCCGACATCTACACCATAATCTCTTTCAAATCTCATTTTATTAAGTACAGATCGTTTTCCTGCAAATTGTCCGCTTAACGGTTGGTCAAATGTGATTTCTGGGAAAAAAAATCTAAGTAATGGTTTAGCTGTTAGTTCAGTAACCCGTCCACTTTCTCTTGCGAACTTTGTTTTAGTTATATCACTTTTACCTTCTAAAATAGGCATTACAATAGAATCAACTTTATCTTTAGTTAGATTATGAATATCTGCATCGATAAATACTATTATATCTCCATTAGAGTGTTTAAATCCTGTTTTAATAGCTGAACCTTTACCCTGATTTGAAGTATGGGCAAAAACTGTTGCTCCAGCAAGTTTAGCTTCTTCTGATGTTTTATCTCTTGATCCATCATCAACTACAATAACCTCATCTACATAGTCTATTACACTTACAACTCCAATAACTTTAGCCACATTTTCTTCTTCATTATATGCCGGAATTATTATGGATACAGACTCTTTTTTAATATTTGTTTTCTTATTTGAAGCCATTGAAAGAAATAAAACTAATAAAACCATTAGCCAGGACATTTTGCACCTCCATTAAATAATATTACAATTAAAAAATTATAATTAATAATTATTATAATTAATAACAGTATAATTAATAAGATTACAATTGTAAATTAAAATATTATAAAACAAACTTTTTTTCTAAAAAAAAGTTTGATTAAAAGCTGTTTCATGAAATAAACAGTTCATGCATGAAAAATGTTTCTATAATTATAAAACAAATTATAAAACAATTTTTATATTATATTAGTTATAATTTAAGTTATATATAAATATTTAGTATGATTATTTAATTTAAATGAATAAAATTGATTTAAATCAGATTTAAAAGAATTAAATTCCTTAAAATTAATATAAAGGATAAATTAGCTATTAATTTTTAATTTAAGTTTTTATTAAAACTATATACGTTTTTAATTAATTATACATCCATATCTTTTACTAATAAAGGACATTGATAAAATAGTATAATGAAATATAAGACATTGATATTAATTAATTATTAATTAATTATTAATTAATTAGTTATTAATTAATAATTAATTTAATAACAAATTATAAACAAAATAATGGAGAAGGAAAAGATGAAATTAGGATTCTCATCACTTGCTCTTTTTATGAAGCCATTGAAGGATATTTTAGAAATAGCTATTAAAGATAAGTTTGAAATAATCGAAATATTGTGTGAAGGACCATATTTACCAAGATATATTCTTGAACACCTAGAAGAACTAAATTTAAAAGAAATAAATGAATTTATAGAGTTAAATAATATAGAAATATTCATCCATAGCCCAACTATAGATTTAAACCCTGCAAGCATGAACATAGGTATTAGGCAAGAAAGTGAAAAGCAAATAAAAGAAACCCTTGAATTTGCACATCTTATAAATGCTAAAGCAGTAACAACACATCCAGGTATTGTCCATAGAAGAGAAAAACGAATTAGAGATATTGCTATTGAATATACAATAGATACTTTAAAGCATTGCCAAGATTATGCAGAAAAAGTAGGAGTGAATTTATCTATTGAAAATATGCCTAAAAGATTTTCATATCTAGCTAGCTGTCCACAAGAACATGAAAAAATCGTTGCAAATGTTGGATCATCTGCAACAATTGATTGGGGACACGTTAATACATATAAAAATCCTCATGACTTTTTAAAAGTTTCAAATATACTATACTTCCATTTAAATGACAATTCAGCTATTAAAGACCAGCATCTTTCACTTGGTGAAGGAAATGCTGATTTCAGTTCTGAATTCTTAAAACAAGTTAAATATGGAATAATTGAGTTAAATAGCTATGATAATGTCTTAAAAAGTAAAGAATTCATTAATAAACAATTACAAAGTTGAAAACACCAAATATGGAAAGAATTTATGAATTTATAGCATTTAATTTATGGTTAAATAAGAAAATTGGACGAAATAGAATATTAATAGAGGATAGTCCAACTTGATTCTTCTAATTCATTAAATAAGAATATTATCAAACATTTGATTTAGAAATGATAAGTTATATAACAAATAACAATTTTAATGTTAGTAAAAGTTAATTTAAATTGCTTATTTCTTGAAATAGCTTTTGATCAAACTTTTTCTAAAAGTTTGAAACGTTTGTTTCATGTTAATAAAAACATCACTTAACTTGCTTCAACTAAGAAATTTTTAAAGAATATTATGTTTATTAAAGAATACAGGCATTTGTTTCCCATCACATTATAATAAATTCTTATAAATCTTTAATCTCAGTTATTGAAATTCCTGTAGCTTTACTTATATTTTCAGGTGCTAAACCTTGCTTTTTTAAATTAATAGCTATTGTTAACTTTTCTTCATTTCTACCTTTTTCTATACCAATTTGTTCTCCTTCCTTTATTCCTTCTTCTCTTCCTTCTTCTTTTGCTATTCTCTTGAGTGTGGCTTGGTCGTGTTTGTACATTTCTATTTGTTGGTATTTTCTATATTCTTCAGGGGTTTGTGTGACATGTTCTTCAATTGCTTGTGCATTGGCTAATGCCTTATCCATATTAATCAACTCCTTTATAATGTTTTCGGGGGTTTCAATATCCAAATACATGAGTAGTCGGTGGGTTGGATTTTTAATATCTTTGTTTTCTAATTTTCTAAATTTAGGCATGTCAATTTCATAAGTTTCTAGTTTATCAGTGAATATTAGTAGTTCGTCTTCTTCTAAGTACAGGTATCTTCTTATGAATTTTTGGCTTTCTTTGTTTTCAAATCCTAAGATATTTATCATTATGACTTTAGGCATTTCTATATAGTCTTTTCCTGATTTACTTGATGAAGACATGATTTGTGATGAGTAGAATATACTTCTATCGCCCATCGCTGTTTTTTGTAGTTGCACTTCGATATTGAATATTTCTGTTTTAGTTTTTGCCCTTATATCTAAGATGGATTTCTTATTTTTGTGAAGTTTTCCACTAATTGTAGATTCAACTATTTCAACTTCTATAATCTCATTTTTTCCTGTTCTACCTAAAATTAGATTTAAAAGGTATTTTAAATTTTCTTCTCGTTCTATTTCTCCAAATATCTTTTTAAAAAGATAATCATTTAAGGGATTTAACCTCTTATTTTTTACATCTGTAATTTATATTCCTCCTAATTAATATATTTTTATGAAAATTAATTAACACATAGCTAAAAGACAATAACTACCATAATTAAGTAATAACTTTTTATTAATTAATAATAAATATAGTTACAATAATCTATTATATTGTACATTATTTAAAGTTTAAATATTAATTAGAGCAATATTAATACGATAATAAAAAATAACAAGATAATAACAATATTAATATGATAATGAAAAATAGCTTTTTAAAATAACTTATGAAAAAAGATATTGAATATTGTATAAATATTATATAAATAATGATATGTATGGAGGAATATCTATTAAAATAAGTTTAAGTTTAGAAAAAACAATATCAAAAGATATTTCAATAATGGTGGATACTTTTAGAGCAAGTACTAGTATTACAATGGCTTTAGATAGCTTTAAAGAAATTATACCTGCATTTACACCAGAACAGGCGATTGAAATAGCTAAAAATGAAAATGCTGTTTTAGCTGGAGAGCGAAGTGGTATTAAAGTAGATGGATTTGATTTAGGAAATTCTCCAATAGCTATTAAAAATTATAATGGAAATAAAGATAAATTAGTATTAACTACTACTAATGGAACAAGAATCATTGAAAACATGAAGTCCACAGTACTTGTTGGTACATTAGTAAATGCTGAAGCTGTTGCAAAAGCCAGTTTGAAGCTTGCAGATAAACATATTGATGTGGTTATGGCAGGCTTTAAAGGTGAATTTTCAATTGAAGATTATATAGGTGCAGGAGAAATATTATACCAAATAGCTAAATTATCTAAAAGTAAAGATTATTTATTTGAGAATGTATGTAACTGTGATGATGAAATAGAAATTAGTGAGTATGCTCAAACTGCGATTTTAGCAAGTAGAAATGAAGAGTTAGTTAAAAAATATCTTTTAAATTCAGGATCATCTAAAAGATTACATGCTAAAGGACTAGAAGAAGATGTTTTATTTTCAATTAATAGAAATATAAGTGATAATGTAGCTATTTATGAAGATAAAGTTTTAAAAAGGTTTATTTGAATTAATTATTAATTCAAATATTATATAGTTCATTGAAAGGAATGTATAAATAGCTATTAAATACTAAATAAACCATACAGGTTACCTGAGAATTATTAAAAACCTATTCAATTAAATGGAGAATTTCTTATGAATAATGAAATTGCTGTAATTAGAATTAAATTAAAAGATGCTCCTTTTCCTATTTGGAGGAGAATTCATTTGAACCCTGATATACCACTATCTGATTTTCATGAAATAATTCAAATAGTAATGGGATGGCAAAATTGTCACCTTTATGGTTTTCGTGTGAAAGATAAATTTTATAGTGATGATAGAGCAGATCTAGAGATGCTAAACGCATTATCATCTTCCTCAACTACTTTAAAAGAAATAATAAAGTCAAATAAAAAATTTATTTATGAATATGATTTTGGAGATGGATGGATACATGAAATTGTGTTTAATAAATATATAGAACCTAAAAAAGGTGTTGAATACCCTATTTGTTCTTCAGGAAAAGGAATGTGTCCTCCCGAAGATATTGGTGGAATGTGGGGATATGAAGAGTTATTATACAAAGCTACTTTGCCAAACCCATCTGAAGAATTTTTAGAAGAAATTGAATACTTAGATCTTACCATTGAGGAACTTAAAGATATAAAAAATAAAGCATTGGATATAGAGTTTATTAACCAGCTATTAAAACATTATTTAGATAATTAAGATTTGTTAAAGCTTTTTAAGGTAGAAATTCAAACTTAATAAATTTCTAATGTATTAATTCCATAATAATCTTTTTTCCATTAATTTTCATTAAGTTCTAATATTAAAAATTAAATAAAAAATATTATTTTTTTATTTTTTTAAATTTCTTTTTATATGTGCAATTTAGTTTATTTTTTTATTAGCTATTTTTTAAATCTTAAATTTATCTTTTTATTCTTATTCCAAATTTCAAGAGCTGAATTGTGACACAAGCCATATACACCCATATACCACAAATAGATAAGAAAAATTTATTATGTAGTTTTTAGAAAGTATTAACTATCAAAAATAAATTAATTTGAATTATTTAAAACAAATGGTATGATATTATGCCTGAAAAATTGGATACTAGTGAATTAAAAAATGCAATAAATGTACTAAATGATGATATTGATGCTTACACAAAATGTTCTTCAGAAAATCATACTTTAAAAACTATTCGTTCACAAATTATTCAAGATTTTGAAATTGCTTATAAAATGTCTTGGAAATTTATGAAAAGGTGGCTTGAGATTAATATAAGCCCTGATGTTGTACTTGGAATTTCAATAAAGGAATTATATAAAATAGCTAAAGAACATCAATTAATAACAGACTTTAAAAAATGGTGGAAGTTTCATGAAGCAAACAACAGAATTACTCCTACTTATGATGAAAATATAGCAGAAGGAATGATAGAAATTGCAATGGAGTTTTCATCTTATGCACTAGAGCTTATTTCAAGTTTGGAAGAGTTAATATGAGCCATTACCTGATAAAATAATTATTATCAAAATTAAATATTCTAAAGATGAAAATAAATTAGATAAAATTTTAAAATATGGTTTAGACCAGACTAATGTGTATGCTCTGAAAAATATTTAGATAACGAACATCTAACTTTATTATGTTTAACTTGTGCTAGTCATGAGGTTAAATGTAAGTTTGTTGATATTAAGTGATTTTAAAAATAAGATATTAATACTACTTTTCTAATAGATAATAATAATAATAATTTTGATTTTAAAAAATAATATTAACCTATAGAATTCAGTAATAATTTTAAATAAATAGTAATATATAATTTGAAAATAAGTTAAATAGTAAAATAAAGAATTAATATTTAAATATATTGGTTTAATCCAACTAAAGATGAAAAATAAGAGATTTTAAAAAGATAGTATAAGTCTATGCAGTAACCAAATTATAAATTTTATTATTATACCAAACATATTTTTATATCAATGAAAATTTCTAAAAAATTTAAAACTAAATTTAAGGAATTTAAGAGAGATTAAGTAGTTATTAGGAGATTATCCATAATTAAAATAAAGGTTTATGATTGTTGGATATGGTTTTAGATGTTTTTTAGTTTTTGTTTTAGTTTTTTGGTCTATTTTTTGTGTTTTAGTTTTAAACTTTTTTAATGTGTTTT
>NZ_LWMT01000001.1 GCF_001639265.1 Methanobrevibacter filiformis | reverse complement strand
TCATGAAAACATATTATATTTAAAAATGATTAAAATAACTTTGTTTTACTATATATTTAGTTAAAACGCTTAAAAATTAATTAAATAGATTTTCAACGACTTATAGAATTATGGGACATCCCCTATATAGTTAAAAAAAATTTAAAAATGAAATAATTTAGATTTATTATTTTTTCTTTTTAGGTGTATATTTGAAAATAGCTATTCCTTTTTTATTTGTCTTAGCTTTTCCAACATACTTTCCTGCAACATAGAATTTAATATATTTACCAGCTAACGCTTTTCCTTTACCATTAGTTAATTTGGCTTTTAATATTATAGAGTTACCATATTTAGTTTTAGTATAGTAGATAGTGGTGATTGTTTTTTCTTTTTTAGCTTTGAATGTGTAGGTTTTAGATAATTTATTGTATTTATTATCTCCAGCAAATTTGATCTGTAATTTATTGGAAGACCTTAGTGTGGTTTTTATAGTAAATTCACCTTTACTATTAGTTTTGTAATTACCTACTTTTTTACCATTTATGTAGACTATGAATGTTTTGTTTGGAACTATTCTGCCTTCGCTATTTGTAGCTTTGACTTTTATTGTTTTCTTATCTCCAACAGTTCCATTTGGTAAAATAGTGGTTAAATTGATTTTATCTTTAGTTATGATTATAGTGGATTTTAATGATGTTGAATCAGCATAAACACCTGTAGGATCAGTAAAGGATGAGATATAAGTTAGTGTGCCTGTTTTTGTTGGAATGTATCTAAGATAAGCTATACCTTTTGCATCAGTCTTAGCTGTTCCAATGAGTTTTCCATTAACGTAGAATTTAACCTCTTTATCTGCAATAGGTTTAGCATTACCATCTTTTAAAGTGGATTCAAGTTTAACAGAATTATCAACAGCCACTATTACATTTAATGTGCTAATTTGAGTTGGAATCGCTTCTGAAATAATATTTGTTGAACTATTGTTATTTCCAATATTCTTAGTAGTAGTGTTGATTATAGCAGTATTTTTTATTGTTCCTACACTAATTATTTTTCCAGTAATTGTTAGTGTAGCTGTTTTTCCACTACTTAAATTGGATATGTTCCATAAACCAGTCATATTATTGTAAGTTCCTATGTTAGATGAATAGCTAATGAATTCTAGTTTAGAATCTAATTTTTCCAATACATTGAAATTAAAGGCTGCATTTAGACCATTGTTAGTTACTTTGATTGTGTAGGTAATGTAATCTTCAACTAGTGCATTTCCTGTGATATTACTAGTTTTAACGATGGTTAAGTTCACATCATTAACTGTGAATTTGATACTAGCATTTGTTTTATTATTAATATTTGATTCGTTTGTATTAATTTTAGCAATATTTTCTATTTCACCTAGATCATTAATTCTAGCAGTAATTGTTAGTGTTACATTATTTCCTGCTTTTAAAGTATCAATAGACCAGATACCAGTGTTTTTATCATAAGTGCTTCCATCAGTAGTGGAATAGTTGATAAATTTTAATTTATCTCCCAGTATATCAGTGATATTAACACCGTGACCATCAGTTATACCATTATTAGTAATTGTGATTTTATAGGTCACTACATCACCATAATGAGGATTGTTTTGCCAAGTGACATTAGAAACCATACCCATACTAATATTAACATCATTAACACTTATATTGACTGTATTTTTATTGTTACTGTTGATATTGTTCTCATTTGCTGAAACATTAGCAGAGTTGCTAATGTTACCTATAGCTATTATAGTAGCATTGATTGTGAGTGTTACGGTTTTACTCGCTTTAAGCTCGCCAATAGTCCATAATCCATTAGTATTATTATAATAACCTTGTGTTGTAGATGCTTTATTAAGTTTCAACTTAGTATTCTCTATTATTTCAGTTACAAGAACTCCTGTAGCAGTAGTAGCTCCATTGTTCACTACATTAATGGTATAAATTACAGTATCTCCAAAATGAGCATTAGGACTATTATTAATTCCATTAATGCTAGCTATTTTAATAATGCTGATATTGACATTGTTAGGCACAATAAAAGTAGTACTGTTAGCAGCACTAACATACCTATCATTGCCATTAAAGACAGCAACAACATTAACTAGACCAGTTGAATTAACAGTATAATTAATATTCCACTTACCACTTGCATCAGTAGTAGTATTGTAATTAATACCATTAACAGTCACAACAACACGCACATTACTAATAGCCTTATTACTCTCATCTAGCAATGTACCATTAATACTAACACTACTATTCATCTGAGCACCTGAAACAGGATTAATGACCAATGTGCTGTTTAAAGGCAAACCATTAAAACTAGTGCTGTTTACAGCAGCAGAATAATTAACATTACCAGTAAACTCAGCAACAACATTAATACTTCCAGATGACTTAACAAGATAAATAATACCCCACTTACCACTCACATCAGTAGTAACATTATAACTAACACCATTAACAGTCACAACAACACACACATTACTAATAGCCTTACTACTCTCATCTAACAAAGTACCATTAATACTAACACTACTATTCACTTTAGTATTTACGACAGGATTAATAACTAATTTACTGTTTAAAGACACTCCATTAAAGCTTGTCTCATTTACAGCAGCAGCATGATTAGTATTACCTGTGAACTCAGCAACAACATTAATATTTCCAGATGACTTAACAAGATAAGTAATACTCCACTTACCACTCTCATCAGTAGTAGCATTATAACTAGCACCATTAACAGTTACAACAACCCGTGCATTACTAATCGCCTTATTACTCTCATCTAACAAAGAACCATTAATACTAACACTACTATTCACCTTAGTATTTGTGACAGGATTGATAACTAATTTGCTGTTTAAAGACACTCCATTAAAAGTACTGCTATTTACAGCAGCAGAATAATTAGAATTACCATTAAACTCAGCAACAACATTAATATTTCCAGATGACTTAACAAGATAAATAATACTCCACTTACCACTATTATCAGTAGTACTATTGTAATTAATGCCATTAACAGTCACAACAACACGTACATTACTAATAGAATTATTACTCTCATCTAACAAAGTACCATTAATACTAACACTACTATTCACCCTAGTATCAGGAATAGGATTAATAACCAAATTACTATTTAAATCTAAACCATTAAAGTTTGTCTCATCCACAGCAGCAGAATAGTTAATATTACCAGTAAACTCAGCAACAACACTAATATGTCCAGTTGAATTAACAAAATAAGTAATACTCCACTTACCACTATTATCAGTAGTACTATTGTAACTAACGTCATTAACAGTCACAACAACACGTACATTACTAATAGGCTTATTACTCTCATCTAACAAAGTACCATTAATACTAACACTACTATTCACTCTAGTATCGGGAATAGGATTAATAGTCAAATTATTACTTAAATCTAAACCATAAAAACTTGTCCCATTTACAGAAGCAGAATAATTACCATTACCAGTAAACTCAACAAGAACATTAAATAGACCAGTTGAATTAACAAGATAAGTAATACTCCACTTACCATTCACGTCAGTAGTAACATTATAATTAACACCATTAACAGTCACAACAACCTGTACATTATTAATCGACTTATTATTCTCATCTAATAAAGTGCCATTAATACTAACATTATTGTTCACTTTAGTATCAGGAATAGGATTAATAACCAAATTACTATTTAAAGAGACTCCATTGAAGCTTGTTTCATTTACAGCAGCAGTGTGATTAATATTTCCAGTGAACTCAACAACAACATTAATATTTCCAGATGACTTAACAAGATAAGTAATACTCCACTTACCACCATTATCAGTAGTACTATTATAATTAACACCATTAACAGTCACGACAACAGTAACGTTACTAATTGCACTATTATTCTCATCAAAGAGACTACCATTAATACTAACATTACTATTAATCTTAGTATTCGGGATAGGATTGATAGTTAGTGTGCTGTTTAAAGCTGCTCCATTGAAATAAGTTGTATTAGCAGCAGCAGTGTAATTAGCATTACCAACAAACTCAACAACAACATTAACTAATTCTTCTGAACTAACAAAATAAGTAATATTCCAATTACCACTTGCACCAGTAGTACTATTATAATTAACACCATTAACAGTTAAATTAATAGTAACACCACTGATTGGAGCACCCCTCTCATCTAACAAACTACCATTAATACTAACACTACTGTTCACATTAGTATTAGGAATAGGATTAATAATTAAAGTACTATTCAAAGCCAAACCATCAAAATAAGTGTTGTTGGCAGAAAAAGTGTAATTAGCATTGCCCACAAACTCAGCAACAACATTAATAACACCAGTCGCAACCACATGATAACTAACATTCCAAATACCATTCGCATTAGTAGTAGCACTATAATTAACACCATTAACAGTTAAATTAACAATAACACCACTAATCGGAGCACCCTTCTCATCCACTAAAGAACCATTAATACTAACACTACTATTAATCTTAGTATCAAGAACAGGATTAATAACCAAAGTACTATTTAAAGCCAAACCATTAAAATAAGTAGTATTAGCAGAAGCAGTGAAATTAGCATTACCCACGAACTCAGCAACAACATTAATAACACCAGTCGCAACCACATGATAACTAACATTCCAATTACCACTTGCACCAGTAGTAGCACTATAATTAACACCATTAACAGTTAAATTAACAATAACACCACTAATCGGAGCACCCTTCTCATCTAATAAAGTTCCATTAATACTAACACTACTATTAATCTTAGTATTTATAACAGGATTAATGACCAAAGTACTGTTCAAAGTCAAACCATCAAAATAAGTAGTATTAGCAGAAGCAGTGTAATTAGCATTGCCCACGAACTCAGCAACAACATTAATAACACCAGTCACAACCACAGGATAACTAACATTCCAATTACCACTTGCATTAGTAGTAGCACTATAAGAAACATTATTAACAGTTAAATTAATAGTAATTCCACTAATCGGAGCACCCCTCTCATCTAATAAAGTACCATTAATACTAACACTACTATTAATCTTAGTATCTTTAACAGGATTAATAACCAAAGTACTGTTCAAAGCCAAACCATCAAGATACGTTACATTAGCAGAAGCAGAATAATTACCATTACCAACAAACTCAGCAACAACATTAATAACACCAGTTAAACCTACATGATAGATAATATTCCAATTACCACTTGCATTAGTAGTAGCACTATAAGAAACATTATTAACAGTTAAACTAATAGTAACACCACTAATCGGAGACCCCTTCTCATCTAACAAAGAACCATTAATACTAACATTGCCATTAATCTTAGTATTTGTAATAGGATTAATAACTAAAGTACTGTTTAAAGTCAAACCATTGAAATAAGTTACATTAGCAGAAGCAGAATAATTAGCATTACCAACAAACTCAGCAACAACATTAATAACACCAGTCGAAACCACATGATAAGTAATATTCCAATTACCACTTGCATTAGTAGAAACATTATAAGAAACATTATTAACAGTTAAATTAATAGTAACACCACTAATCGGAGACCCCTTCTCATCTAACAAAGAACCATTAATACTAACATTACTATTAATCTTAGTATTTGTAACAGGATTAATAACTAAAGTACTGTTTAAAGTCAAACCATCGAAATAAGTTGCGTTAGCAGAAGCAGTGTAATTAGCATTACCAACAAACTCAGCAACAACATTAATAACACCAGTCGCAACCACAGGATAGATAATATTCCAATTCCCAGTCACATTAGTAGTAGCATTATAAGAAACATTATTAACAGTTAAATTAATAGTAACTCCACTGATTGGAGCGCCTTTTTCATCTAATAAAGTACCATTAATACTAACATTACTATTAATCTTAGTATTTGTAACAGGATTAATAACTAAAGTACTGTTTAAAGTCAAACCATCGAAATAAGTTGCGTTAGCAGAAGCAGTGTAATTAGCATTACCAACAAACTCAGCAGCGATATTAATAACTCCAGTTGAACCTACATGATAGATAATATTCCAATTACCACTTACACCCGTAGTAGCATTATAAGAAACATTATTAACAGTTAAATTAATAGTAACTCCACTGATTGGAGCGCCTTTTTCATCTAATAAAGTACCATTAATACTAACATTACTATTAATCTTAGTATTTGTAACAGGATTAATAGTTAAAGTACTGTTTAGAGGGTCTACGTGGATTGTTGTGTTGGTGTTGGTGTTACTTCCATTAAGAATTATTTCATTTGCTGTTACATTTGCAATATTTTCTATTGTTCCAATATTAGCTATTATTACTTCAATTTCTAGAGTAGCTGTTTGATTAACATTTAATGTTCCAACACTCCATAAACCTGTGTTATTATTATAAGTCCCAGTTAAAGAATTGTATGTAACATAAGTTAATTTAGAATCTAAAATATCATATACAGATACATTACTTGCATTGTCTAAACCATTGTTTTTAATAGTTATTGTATATTTAACATGATCACCAATATGAGATACACCTGTTACATTAGACACCTTGGTAATGTTTAGATTTACTACTGGTGTGACAGTGATTGTTACTGTGGAGTTTATATTTGGATCTTTAAGTGATTCTAAAGCTGTTACATTGTTTACAGTGTTGTTTATTTCTCCAGATTTAATAACTTGAACAACCATGTGCAGTGTTACATTTGTCTTACCTTCAATATCCCCAACATTCCAAATACCTGATGTGTTGTTGTATGACAAACCTCCAGTCCAATTAATAAGTCTAAACTTATCACCAAGTAAATCAGTGAAAGTAACATTAGATGCAATATTATCCCCAATATTTGCTATAGTTATTGTGAAATTAATAGTACCATTATTCGAAACATTTGTTACATTAGCAACCTTAACAATAGTAAGATTAACAATAGTATTATTCTCAATAACAAGAACAAGATCCTCACCATCCACTAAAGCATTTATTGATGCTTGAGGATCATTATTAGTTAACATAACCTCTTGAGAAAATGTGAATGATCTTACATCACCACTACTATTATTAACAATACCAGTACTATTTCTAATTAATACATCAACTGTAAAGTAAGGCAATAAACTCAAATTATTAGCAGCTGTGGTATTCAGTACAAATGCATAGGATAACACTGCAACAGTGTTTTTTGTATAATTTAATGTTGCATTCTGACTTGTATTAAATGTAGAATTAAGTGAAACTCGCAAAATATAATAATTACTTAATGTGAGATTACCAACAGCTCGAACAATAGAAGTTCCAATAGGGTTAGTATTGTTTCCCCACCAATTAAAATTAAGATTAACATTTCCACCATATATATAAACTTGACCATTACCTGCATTATTATAAAAACGATTATAATTCACAGTTGAATTTGCACTAGTATAAATAGCACCACCATTTATCCCCGCAGAATTATCAACAAAAGTAACATTATTACGCACAGCAAAATTAGCACCAGTATTATAAATAGCACCACCATTATCATTAATAGCAGAATTATTAACAAAAGCACTACCACTACCTACACTAAAATTAACACCCTCATTATAAATAGCACCACCATAACGCCTAGCAGAATTATTAACAAAAGCACTATTACCTACACTAAAATTAGCACCATAATTATTACAAATAGCACCACCATAACTACTAGCAGAATTATTAACAAAAGTACCACTGCCTATACTAAAATTAGCATCACGATTATAAATAGCACCACCATAATTAGCAGAATTATTAACAAAAATGCCATTGTTACCTACACTAAAATTAGCACCATAATTATTACAAATAGCACCACCATAAGTATTAGCAGAATTATTAACAAAAGCACTATTATTACCTACACTAAAATTAATGCCACTATTATAAATAGCACCACCATAAGTATTAGCAGAATTATTAACAAAAGTACTACCATTACCTACAGTAAAATTAGCACCAAAATAATTATAAATAGCACCACCATAATTACTAGCAGTATTATTAATAAAACTAGTATTTTCACTTATAAAAAAATTAGTTCCATTTTCGTTGTGAATAGCTCCACCATTGTTAGCAGTGTTATTTATGAAATTAGAGCCTATTATTGTGACTTTAGAACCATTATTATAAATAGCACCACCACTATTATTATTAGTACCCGTTAATTTACCGTTTGTGAAAGTTAAATTAATTAATGTGACATTTATACCATTAGCAATGAAAAATATTCTTCCATTATTTAATGCATTCAATATTACTTCTTCTCCGCTGAGGCTAGTTTCACCTATTATAGTTATGTTTCTGTATATGGTTAAGTTAGTGTTGTTTTGAAGGATTACATTGGAGTTATTGTAATTACCTCCAGCTACATGTATAGTTGCTCCATCTCCTGCAACTTCAAGAGCTTTTTGAATTGACTGGAAAGCATCAGACCATGATGCTCCACTATTACCATCATCTCCACCAGTAGCATTAACATAAAGATTAAAAAGAGTGGAAACAAAACCATCAACGGTGAAAATCACAAGTTCGCCCATATCAGGAGTGAAATTAAGAACATGAGTAGCAGGTAACTTAGAAACATAAGTATCCCCATAACCCTCAGTAGTACTAACATTACCATCAAAAACAGGAATATCACTAACATTAAAAGCACCAAAATTATTAAGATGGAAACTATAACTTAAAGTAGTAATATTTTGAGAATAATCAATACTTACCACACTAATATCCACTACGAAATAATTTGAAAGAGTTACAGTCCCAATCACAGAGACTCCACGCGGACCTATGTTAGTTCCCCACCAATTATAATTAAGATTAACAGTTCCACCAGCTACATAAACTTGAGCATTACCAGTATTATTATAAAAACGATTATAATTCACAGTTAAACTTCCTGAATTAACATGAATAGCAGCACCATTTCTCCCAGCAGAATTATCAACAAAAGTACCACTATTACCCACAGTAAAATTAGCACCATAATGAGAAATAGCACCACCATCATAATTAATAGCAGAATTATTAACAAAAGTACCATTGTTACCTACACCAAAATTAGCACCAGTATTATAAATAGCACCACCATAAGTATTAGCAGAATTATTAACAAAAGCACTATTATCACCTACACTAAAATTAATGCCACTATTACAAATAGCACCACCATAAGTATTAGCAGAATTATTAACAAAAGCACTACCATTACCTACAGTAAAATTAGCACCAATATTATAAATAGCACCACCATAAGTATTAGCAGAATTATTAACAAAAATACTACCATTACCTACAGTAAAATTAGCACCAAAATAATTATGAATAGCACCACCATAATGACTAGTGTCAAGACAAGTTAATATTTGAGATAAGTTTATTTATTATTAAGTTATATATAATATACATGTCAAGGCGAAGTTTTGAGTTTAATGAGGATGATGAAAAATTTTTAATAGGCTTTGTTAAAAATTCGAAGGAAACATTAAGAGCATTTGTACT